>CAZEYI010000010.1:0-12740 GCA_964516785.1 uncultured Candidatus Peribacteria bacterium | reverse complement strand
AGTATCGTTGGAGAAGCTACTACTCCTCCACCTGCATGTATACCAAAACCTGCAAATAATTTTTGTGCTAGTATACCATTTGAATCATCATTGCTAGAATTGGAAGTGAATAATGCTGCTATATGATGAGCAATACCTGATATTTGGGATGATTTCCCAAATCTTACTGAATTGGGGCTGCAGTTTACTCAATTAACCTGACCTATACCTGATAGCTTTGCATCACTAACAAATCTCCAAGAACTTATATTGCACTTCAATAATCTCGAAGGACCGATACCTACATTCTTAGGTGATCTACAATTAGATCAAGGGAAATTTTCTATAGAATCTAACTGTCTAGATACTGATGTAAGCGACAATGACTTCCTATCATATCTCCAGGCAAATGCACCAGGATGGAACAATCAACTCAATTGTAGAGCAAACATACAAGTAGAAGCATCGCTTGATGATGATCTTACTGCCGGTAGTTGCTCTGTGTATACTATAGCTTATGAGAATCTGGGGCCACAAAAAGCTATCGACGTAGAAATTGGGCAAATATTTGATGAAAATCTTGTACTTTCTGGTAGTGTACCTCCATACTCTACTGGACTTGTATGAAGAGTGTACGGAACTTCTGAAGATCCATGTTATCTTAGTGGTACACAATATGGAACCGGACCATATTTCTCTTGGTTTGAAAATATGCTTCAGACAAATTATCAAATCCCATCACTATATGCACTAGCTGTTATGCAAGGATGATTTACAGGCACACAATATACTACCGAATTAGGATTTGTGCTTGATCAATTCTGTCCGTTTATCTTTGGAACCAGTGACCATGCTTTGTGTTTCCTTTTGTTTGGAAGTGCTTTGGGAGATATAGATCCTAGTTGTGGCGTTGGAGGCGAAGCTGGTTACATACGAGATATCTGAACAGTAGCAGATGGTTGAACATGATCTATAGAAGTGGAGCTCTGCGTACCTGCAGACTTAACAGGTAGTGTATCATTCTCTAGTAAGGTATCTACCGTCAGCACCAATGAAAACGAAGAAAGCGATGATGAAAACTTCCAATTTATGATACAAAACCCGGGCAATGGATGAGGAGATGACGAAGTACTCTGATGTACTGATCCTGATGCCGATAATTATGACCCATTAGCTACAGATGATGATAACTCATGCGAATATCCTGAAGACAATGGTGGCAATTGAGGTAACAATACAAGAAATAGTAATGGTGGTCCAAATCTTGTAAAAGATAATTGTCTTCCAAATCCTCCTGGTGATCAAAGTTCTAGCTATTATGATGGTGATTGTGAGGATACAACACACGATAGCGCAGAAACTGCCACCGAAGAAACGTTTGACTCTAGCATGTATCTACCTGACCTTACCGACGTAAGAAACTATGTCCGTGATCTACCTGAAGGTATATCAGTAGATGTCGAACAAATTAAAGCATTCTTGTTTGCTAAGAGAGCAAAACTTACAAGTATGTTTGATTATCTAGCATTTAGACCTGAGGATTCTCTCACAAGAGCAGAATGGGCTAAGTTCTTGGTAGCGTTTATGGAAAATATATTACAAAAAGAACAAGATAAAAATAGAGTGAGTATGTGTACACATACCTATACTGATATAGCTAACTTGGGAGATCTAGAAGATTATATTATCAAGGCATGTATCTATCAAGTTATGGGTCTTGCTGATGATGGTATCAAACCACTTACTATGTTCAATCCACATGAGATTTTGCATAGAAGAGATCTAGCAACTGTTGTATCTAGAGTGATACGATGACCAAAAAATGATGGATTCTCGCCTTACTGGGCTAAGCATGCACAAGCATTGTACGATGCTGGTATTATTAGAGATACCAATCCAGATATTGTTGATACCAGAATTAATGCTGTTACTATCCTTATGAGAGCTATAGAACAATATGATGTATTGTTTGGTGGGAAATAAAAAGTAAGAAAATAATCCAAAAAAAAGCACTACCGCAGGACTGCGGTAGTGCTTTTTTGGAAGTGGGAATATAATTATTTTGTCTTCTTTGTAGTCTTTGCTTTGGCAGGAGCTTTGGTAGTTGCTTTTGCAGCAGCCTTTTTTGCAGGCTTTGCTTCAGTGGCTTCTACAGCAGCTTCTTCTGTTTTTTCTTCTTTTGCCTTCACTTCTTCTTCACCAACTACTTGTACACGAACTTCAGCTTTGAGGTCCTTGTAAATGAATGGAACGATATATGAACCAGGCTCTACTATCTTTTTCTTCATCTTGAAGAGATGTGTTTCAGTATCGATGCTGTATTTCTCAGCTATTTCTTTTACGATATCTTCTTCATGTACTTTTGCGTACAATGTTCCTTCTTTGTTCACTTTTCTTGTGATAGTAAGACCATCATCTGCTTGGATCTTAGCAAAAAGGTTTTGGAGGCTAGAAGCTTTGTTTGCTCTTTCTTTGTCAGCAGCTTCCATCTTTTGCTTGTAGTTATTTAAGTTTACTGATGTAGCAAGGATAGCTATAGCTTTTGGCAATAGAACATTTCTAGCGAAGATTGGCTTTACCTTTACTTTCTCGTATTTTTCTCCTAGATGCTTGTCTGCATGAAGCAATATAACTTCTATGTGAGCATTTTTTGAACTTCTCTTTGGCATTGGAAAAATAATTTTTCACTAAATAAAAATAGCACGTGGGGTGTTTATAGTAATCTGAGGGCTTTTTGCAAATCGTTTTGCAAGATTGTTACCAAGCTCTCCTCCCGTCTCTGAGTTCATAGGTACGGTATACTCCTCGCAACATTCCAAACACACCCAATATAGAAAATATCGGCACATATATCCACGAAAATGGGATAATAAGCAAGACTCTCCATAGCGTGTTTGGTTTCCTCATATAGGGGAATACATAAGGAAGAGAAAATATGGTATATCCTACCTTTGTAGAAAAGGCCTCTAGCATATTTTGTGCATACATACCGACTATGAGGATGATACTTTTTCTCAATGTCATGATATCTATGAGATTGACAAATAATTGTCGGACTACTTCAAATGACAGTATTTGTTTGTAGAGCCCATATGACATAGTGAGAAACAATCCATTGACCAGGAAGGTAAAAAGCACATGGATTGGATTTTTGATCCACACTCTCCAGTGTGTCGTAAAACACTGAAAACCTCCGCTATTCCACCTCATTTTTTGTTTGATCCAGACAAGGAATGTATCTGGCACATGTGATCTGACTCCTATATGACTTTGCTCGACGCGTCGACCGTGTTCATTGAGCTTGAATGCCATGTCCATATCCTCTACTATCGCACTAATTGAATATCATCAGACTTGTTTGCATGCTGCAGTCCTGACTGCCATACATCCTCCTCGCAAGGAAATAGTGGATCGGACATTATACGCTCACTGAATGAGAGCAAGCATATGATATTCTATGGCCAACATGGATGGGATAATACCCTTATTTGCTGGGACATAATAACAGCTTACTCATCAAATCGTAGGATCATACTGAAATCTGGCGAGTATATCTTCTAATGCTCTAGGATTTATGATAGTGTCTGCATCTATAACTACCATAATGTCGTTTTGTACATACTCCAAGGCATGGTTTATAGATGCGGCTTTACCCCTATTCTCTGGATTGTGGATAATAGTAAACTTGTATTTTTTTTGTAATAACTCTATTTTCTCGGCAGAATTATCAGTGCTTTTATCGTTTACAACGATAAGTTCCAAAAGATCATGATCATAGGAGTCATATATGCCTTTAATGGTCTGCTCTATGGTATCTCCATCATTGTAACAAGGGATCACAAAGCTGAGTGGGATCTTGTCTGCGACAGGTCTTTTGCGATAAAAATCATAGGCAAACAAGCCTATAACTATAGCATAAAAAACGACCAAAATATATAATATGATCATTGAAATCAATTACGAAAGGTAAGAGAGAATAGACTGTTGTATAGCCTGTAGATCTTGTTCGTTACTTACTATTTTCTTGTCAAATTGAGCATCCCCAATTCCATTTGTGGGAATAAGATGGTAATGAAAGTGAGGTATCTCGTAACCCAATATCGTTGTAGCCACCCTTTTACATCATGTTGCTTTTTGGATAGCTGGCGCTATTTTTTTAGCAGCCTGGAATACAGCAGTATAGTACGGCTCTGGAACATCGGCAAAATAGTCTATTTCTATTTTTGGCACAATAAGTGTATGTCCAGCTTGAACTGGCTTAATATCAAGGAATGCAAACACATACTCATCTTCATATATCTTATGGGAAGGGATCTCTCCTGCTATTATTTTGGAAAATATGGTCATATTTGCTGTAATCGGCAATAAATATAGTCCGTATGTACTCAATCCCATATTTTTTGCAAAGCGCTTTTGTGGGCAAATATTTGACTTTTTCTATTTTCTGTTTATAATTATAGTGTTTATATATACTATGGGATGAAAAAACGATTGGGGGCTGCTCTTCTTGCTTGATCTATGTTTGTGAACTGATGTAAAGACGGCGATCAAAAAAACACGATGAATACAAGCATACCTGATCTTCATGCAATTTTGGACATGAAAATACAGAAGTCTGAATGAGCGGAATTTGATGCGTACACTAAAGTTATGGACGATTATTATCTAGCAAGTCATTATATGACCAACCATAATTTGTCTCATTTTGTCGTTGATTTTAAGGAAATTCTACCATTGTATATAAAGGAATCTAGACTTGATCCGTCTAAAGTAAGTAAAAGCGGTGCGCGTGGAGTCTCTCAAATGAGAGATATCGCTTTTGATGAAGTTCAAGGTCTCATAGGCACAAAAACATATAACCAAATTCCAAAAAAATATAGAGACTTAGTATGTTCGATGATATACTACTCTCATATGAAAAATACCATTATCAAAAAAACTGCAGCCGCTGATAAGACTACTATCGTTCATTTTACCTATGCTGCTTATAACCTAGGTATTGGTAATTTCTTGGCTCTATACGAAAAAGCTGACAAGCCAACTGCATGGGAAGGCCTGGTTGATGAAGTTACTGATATATTGGATATTAGCGATTCTCATCAAGAAATAATTGATTCTTCATACAATGTAGCTTCTTATACCGATCGATTTGGGGATAAAAAATTTGATAGGAATAATACTTATGATATAGGAGATGATCATGAAGTAAAAGGAAGCAAACTTGAGGAAACAGTAAGATATGTAGAGCTAATTGATGGTATTGCTAGCACTCTAGCAACAAACAAATGACAAATATATAGCATTGTTACTATATCAGCAAATAAGCCATTTGATAGCGTATTACTTCATATATATTGATTACAAAAAAATGGCCTAGTCAAAGAAGGGAATGTAAGCAAACTCGTTAACTATATACTTGTGGACAATGGCATTACAAACCACTCTCCTCATCTAAAAACAGATAGTATCGAGATAGACGCATCTCTCATATCTCCCTATCTTATAGACAAAGATATACAACAATTTTCATACAAGAAAGTTAATTACACCAAAGATCATTATTATCGATCTATATTTCACGATGTGTTATATACTGACACATACAATGATATCCTAAATATTAAAGAAACAGCTATATATAAATCTAGTTTGGAGGATATAGATGAAGATTCTGAAGGCATTCCATTTGACGTCAAGCAGGTAGTTGATGAAGCAATCATATATTTAAATTATTCCAGAAGAATAAGTTATGATCTTACAAAAAATGATTATGTGTTATTGCCAAGCACAGCGTTCATCGATCGATATGATGAACATCGTGAAGAACTAAAGCCAATTGTTTCCAAACTGATTGCTATAGATATAGCAAAATCAGATAATGATACCACCCCATCTGTTGTAGAAGAAACAGCATCTACATGATCTATCTATGTCAATCCTATATTTGATACATATGCTAATAGACTACTTACTGCACCTAGCAGTACGATCAAGACATATCAATTTTTTAATCCTAAACTCAAAAAATCGCTTAAAAAAAATGGTTTATGTGTTCCCAAATATATTATACTCCACCATACCGGCAACATGTTTAATGAAACTAAGAAGGCGTATCACAACATCAATGCGCATTTTTATATAGACAGAGATGGTAATTTGTATCAAAGTATTGCAGACAAATGATCTGATGGCAATAAAAAAATAAAGTTATGACAGATTGTACAGCTCAATCATGCTGGTGAGGGCGATGGCCGTTATGGCGCATTATGGCATGGAGACAATGATATTACATATAAATCTATCGGAATTGAAATCGAAAATGGCGAAGACAACGGAGATAAAAATCTTACGAGCCAACAATACTCTACATTGACAAAACTTTTGTGAACTCTATCTGCTACCTATAAGATACCTGAGAAAAACATCATTACACACTCTATGGTGGCCGTCACCTGAAGAAAACACAAGGGCAAAACAACATTATCAAGATGAAGAAAAGAGGATCCTTGGGGATTTGATCATACGAAAGTTGGAATGAAAACAGATCCTTTTGCTCAGCTTGATCCTGACGTCGTTAGTGGTAAAATAGATGCAAATATCAATTATATCATCAGAGATCGATGAGGAGAAAACATCAATAGAAGAAGATCTACTATAGACAAAATGACATATGGTTTGAGAGTGTCAGCACAAAAAGCCACCAAGAAAAAACAGCACTAATACTGTATAAACTTATCATCCAATCATTCATAGAAACTTTTGATCTTCAATATATCTCATTTACGTACACCTACATCTTGGAGTAATTGGAGAGATCATCTGGATTGCATTACTTTCCAAAAGTGCATTTCAGCTTCGTCATTGCCCCACATTGTGGTAAAGACCATTTTGGTCAAATCCGGATCTGCAACATATCGTACCTTACAAAATCTTGCATCAACTTCTTCTATAAATCTGTGCTCTATAAGGTAAGGTATAGCTTCTTTGGTAATATCTTCCACAAAAGTCTGTACTTCTTCAGTAGGCGCAATTGGGATATAGGTAAATGGGACATCTGTGGCTAATTCCATGGTATGTGCTAGACTATGCATCCATTCATCCATACCATGATGCGTGGCTGCTGAGATGATAAACGTCGTATGAAATAATATGTTATCCGTGAGTTTTGCTTTGCTTTGCTTCTTAGCATATTTTTTGATGATCTCTCGCAGTGCGTGTTTGTATTCGGTGATAATTTCATCATCGTTGATAAGATCGTACTTATTTATAACAATATGCAAAATTTTGGTCATTACTGGTGTTTTTACTTTTCCTTTGTTAGTAGAGACTACCAGCTTGATTGTTTCTGCTACATCATCAGGGACTATATCTACTATAATTTCCTTGGTATCATCGCCTATATAATCACTTGCTCAGAAACGTTCTTTGATGTACGAAATCAATTCATCCATCAATACCGTGATATCTGACATCCCTGCTTCATATCTACTTGCATCGACAACAAATGCCAAAACCTTGGACTTCAATATGTGTCTCAGGAATTCGTTACCCAATCATTTACCTTCGGCTGCTCACTCGATAAGTCCTGGAACATCCATCATATTGAATCTCTTGCCATGCACTTCGATCGAGCCTATATGTGGGACAAGTGTCGTAAATTGATAATCTGCAACCTTTGCTTTGGTCGCTGCCAATGTATTAATAATACTACTCTTACCTACACTTGGCGTACCGATCAATGCAACATCTGCTAACAGTTGCAATTCTAATGCAAGTTCTCTCACATGTCCTGGTTCGCCCAAGGTTGCAAAATTTGGATATTGATTGACAGAGTCTTTGAAGACCATATTACCATGCCCGCCTTCTCCTCCCCTGGCGGCCACTCGTTCTTCGTTGTGCTGGGTGAAATGATGCAATATTGCTTTGGTAGCTTTGTCTTTGACGATAGTTCCAACGGGAACTGTGACATACATGTCTTCTGCATTTGCACCAAACTGATCTTTAGATCTACCTGGTTCTCCTGGCTTGGCTTTGTAATTCTTGATGTACTTAAATGCGAGCAATGTGTTTTCATCTTGCGATGCACGCAAAATTATAGAACCACCACGTCCTCCATTTCCTCCTGATGGACCACCAAAAGGGACCCCAGACTCACGTCTAGCTGATACTACTCCATTACCTCATTTGCCTGAGATAACTTCTATCGATACATGATCCAAAAATTGCATATACTCTCTTAAGATAAACTTCAGGCATTATATAGAATCCTAGTCAAATTGCTACTTATTATCCGTAGCAAAAGGTTTTTCATAATAGAATTCTATCCATTCGCGAGGGGTGTTTTTTTCAACAGCATAGAGATGCACTCCTTCTTTCTGCACAAATTGATTATCGATCTTGCTAAACAATACTGCGATATCAAGTGCTTTACTCTTATTGTGTACTTCATAATATTGATCCATTATGTCATTGAGTGATCAGCCTTTGTCTATAAGGTCATCCACAAACAATACATTCAAATCCTGGAGATCAAACTCGCCTGGACCATCAATAAATTCACTCTTTTTCTTTGTGTGTGTCTTGGCATCATAAGATTGAAAATTTACATTCGCAATCCTGGGTATGTCGAGTGCTTTGGATAGATAGTAAGATAAATGCATGCCTCCTCCTGTTATACAAACGATAATATCGTACTTCCCTTTTTCTATCTGAGAAGCTAGGGCTGCGGCCTTTTCTTCAAACTCTGCCAAATCGACAAATCTTTCGGGCTTGATCATATGTGTATAAATCGATAAATATTATTTTTTATTATATAATTATGATGCTGGATTTCAATAATTATTGACTTTTATTTATTTTTCATAATAATAATTATTCACAAAACAAAAACTTAAGCGTATGAAATTAGAACTTGCTTTCGGTCTTGTAATAGACCTAGGTGGCTTTTTTGGCCAAGGAGAGGGCGATGCAAATAGCGAAACACTTGAAGGAATTGGAGATGGAGATTGGGGAGGTTCCTCTTCTGCTTCAGACTTTGATTTGTTTGATGACTTCGTAGAAGCTAAACCTCTGCTACAAAGAGCATTTACAACATGTGTGCTCTTCTTACTTTCATCTGCTGCATTATTTGCTCAAAAAGTAAATGAGGCTTCAGAAAAAGCACAATCTTGGTATCACCATATTGCATTTTATATTGGACCAGTAATCAGTTTTGGTCCAATATACTTTACGGGTGGTGCCTGCTTAGGTGGTTTTGGATGCTTTGCTGTTGGTGGTGGTATCAAAATAGGCAACTGGGGGATTGGAGTCCTATTCCCTATTTGGATATGGTGGTAATCATCAATAAACTTGTTTTAAAAAAGTAGGGATGAATCCGTCCCTACTTTTTTATATGTAATTGAATGATATCTTAAGTTATTTTTTCTTCTTGAATACTATTTTCTTAGCAGGTTTTGCTGCTGGGCTTGCCTTTGGAGCAGGCATATTACAACAACTAGCTGCTGTACCACATATCCATTGCATACAATTAGTCCAAGCTGCTATACTATATCTACCAGGACCTGACGTAAACAATGCTACTGCAGTTACCAAGAGGATAAATGGTATCTGTATCTGCATCCATACTCGTCCCATAGCATTCATAGCTACGAGCATAATGATCACTACCAAGAGCGAAGCAAAGCGAGTAAACAAACCAACTATCAACAATGTACCAGCAAGGATTTCTGCTACGACAACGATCCAGAACCACGTAGTGAGAGACAAGAAGGTCAATCCAAGTGTGTGAGCTGCTCATCCTACAAATGGAGCCATTTCAGCGGCCATAGGGATTTTCATAATACCACCATACAAGAATAATCCTCAGACAAGAAGACGGATAATCAAGATACCAAGTGATTTGTGACAGTAAGGTTTCATAGTATATAGATATATAGATAAAGAGATTTAACGCGCTCAATCTAATCAAAAGAAGGTCTTGTGCAAGAGATCGTTTTATTTGATTTTTATATTTAAGTATTTGTTTGACTTTTCCTATTATAATTATATAATATTAAATCAAACAAAAACTAATACTAACCCAATAAAATCTAAAAAAATGAATCAAATTATTTCACGCATTGGCGATGTGCGCAAGCTACCCATAATATATGGTGTATTGCTTCTTATCGCCTTGATTATTACTATATTCCTATGGAATGTGGTATCGAAGGTCTTTAACTATCTATTAACAGAACCGTTACTTTGGGGTATATTTTTGGGAGGAGCAATTGTATTTTTTGTTCTCCATAAAAAATATCCTAAAGAATTTACTCTTCTTGAAATGGGCTTATGCTCACTTGCTTCTTTCCCTGCTATCTTTCTTTGCCTTAGCATCTTCTTTGTAACCAATACAGATTTGTCAGATACGGAATATTTAAATTCGTATGTAGTAAAAACTGTCCACATAGAAGACTATTACACCGAAAGGTCCGAACAGAAATGTAGTACTTGTTATGATGACAAAGGCAATTCGTATGATTGCAATTGTTATACTGTGTATCATTGCGATGTCTATCACCCTGATCAGTACTATATCGTTAATGGTATTGGTACAACGATAAGTGTGTCATCCTCTGAATATGCCAACATAAGGAATCGTTTTGGAACAGGAGAATTACAAGTGGCAAGCAGCCAATTTGGTCAATGTAGTGGCGATGGTCGCGAGTTTGAAGTACGATGGGATAATGAGTGGGAGACTATGCTTCCTACATCACAACCCCATTTATATATCAACTACGTCAAAGCTACTAATACTTTGCACAAGATCACAGGTCAAAAAGGAAACGAAAAACTTATCGTCCCCTACCCTCAGTTATATAACAAAGGGTTTGGAGACTTTGAGCTCGATAGAGTTTTGACTGCAGGAGTTTCATTACCACCTGCGTGGAAAGATTCCATTGATATATTAACCTCTCGATACCTCAGTACTTTGGCTCCCAAACGACAGTGTAACATTCTCTACTACTTCGTAAATGATGAACAATCATTTTACAATCTACTCCAACAAGAGTGGATAAATGGCAAGAAAAATGACATAGTTGTGATAGTGGGAATGCAAAAATGGCCAAACATCAAATGGGTTCGTATCATGTCATGGGCAAAATATTCACAGTTCAATATCGAACTACGTGACAATATACTTGCTATGAAACAGATGCCATCTGCCTCTACTTTCGTCAACACCGTTGTGATGCAAGTAGATAGAAAAGGCAATGGTGGATTTATCCGCCAACCTATGGAAGAGTATAGTTACCTTCTTAAAGAAGTACATCTGGGCTGGGGATCGTGGATTGCGATTATAATAATCGTGACTATCATGATATTCCCACTTCTTATTTATTTTTTTGGAACAGACGAGTTCAAAGTACAATAGTTATAACTTCAACATCAAAAACAAATCTCAAATCAATTATTAAAAACAACCAATTAAAAAACAGCACAAAATTATGAAAAAATCAAACACAATTATTGCAGCTATAGTAGTTGCCATAATCGCCTTAGGTGGCATTTATTTTATGAGCATTTCCAATACTTGTAGCGACTACGAAACAAATATTGAAGGAAGCAATGAACAAATGGTTAATGTTAGAACCCGCGTAAAAAATGTTATAACGGGCGAGGCTTCTGTAGTAGAATACTATGGGAAACTTATAGACAGTGCCTTTGTTCACGCTAATGATGCAAGGTATGGTGATGGAGGTTCAAAAGCAGTAATGCAGTTTATTACTGAACAGAACCCCAACATTTCGCCCGAATTATTTACCCGCTTGCAACAAGCTATAGAATCAAACTGGGTAGATTTTGAAAAAGCACAAACTACTGCTTTGGACAATGCGTTTCATTACAAAAGATATCTACGCAGGAAGCCAAATGGTGTCTTTGCAGGTTGGATGGGTTATCCAACAATAGATATGGCTAAATATACCAAAGCCGTAGGTAGCAAAGATGCCCGCAAAGCAATAGATACACGTGAAGACGATGGCGTTGACGTGTTTAAATAGAGCTATCAAAAATTATTAGGAACGCCCGGTTTGTCCGGGCGTTTCGTCGTATTGAGAAATTTATATATTACTTTCTTGGCTTCCATAAATGTATATTGAAAAATTCTGCAAGCAGTCTCAGTGCAAGACATGCAGCAATTAGTATGTTTGCCCGGACAGCATCTTGCATATACACCGAAGCGACTCCATATACAAGTCCCAACAATACCGCCACGGTTGCATAAAAATCACGATACATAATCTCAGGAATTTTGTTCATTATCATATCTCTCAGTATTCATCAGCCTACCGCTGTGAGTGTAGCTAATATCACAATCGCAACAATACCAAGACCTGCTTCATGTGCCTTGGCTGCACCAATAAATGCAAATGTAACTAATCCAATAGAGTCAGCAATACGTACCAATCCATGTATTTTCATAAACTGTTTATTTATGAGTATAGTGAAGACAACTGCTGCGATAACAATGACAATATATGTAGCATCAAAAAAATAGAAGGGTTGCATATCCAGAATGATGTCTCTCAGTGTCCCTCATCCAAATGCAGTGAGGAAAGCACAGACAACAATACCAAACAGATCAAACTCTTTTTCTATAGCAAAATAACTCCCGTATATAGCAAAAGCAAATGTTCCTATCAGATCGAGTATATATATTTCGTAAGACATGCGCTTATATTTACAGATAATTATAAAAGTCATACACAAGAACAGACTTT
>CAZEYI010000009.1:7057-13281 GCA_964516785.1 uncultured Candidatus Peribacteria bacterium | reverse complement strand
GGTCTCTTGGTTCTATCTCTATTGCCTGGCGCACCAAACACCACCAACAATCTCGAATCACCTTTAACTCCATGCAGATACGACAAAGTTTTCTCCAAGGCATCAGGCGAATGAGCAAAATCAATATAATAGCGTACACCTTTATGTTCCACGATATCCATTCTTCCTGGAACTCCCTCAAAATTCGCTATAGGACTAACTAAATTTTTAATATCCATCCCCATATCAACACAAACACTGAGTGCAGCCAATATATTTTGAACATTAAAGACTCAAAGTAATGGACTATGAAACTGATATTTCTCACCCAAGTACTGTACTCCAAAATCCGTTCCCGTTACTTTTTCCTGGACATCCACAGCCTTGAGTGTAGCAGAACTATAGACGCCATACGTTATTTTTTTATCAAAAGTCATAGTTTCAGCCCACTGTCTACCATAAGGATCATCCTTAGGGAATACGGCAAAACTACTATCTTTATGATTTTTTGATACATACGAAAAGAGCTTTTTCTTAGCATTCGCATATGCTTCCATAGTATGATGATAATCCAGATGGTCTTCAGTAATATTGGTCAAAACTGCTACATCAAACTCTATTCACTCAAATCTCAACTGCTCCAAACCTATAGAAGTTACCTCAAGTATTGCCATTTGGCATCCTTCAGCTTTAGCAACAGCAAGTATAGACTGCAAGTCAAATATATCCAATGATGACATTTTTTTGTCGTTTGGCATAGTACGATTTCCGATTTTAATCGTTGCCGTACTGATCATAACTGTCTTGATGCCCAAGCTTGTAAAAATGTGGTGTAAAATATTAACTGTCGTTGTTTTGCCGTTTGTACCAGTAACACCGATCACAAAAAATCCCGTAGAGGGCGATCCATACATAATATTTGCCAACCAACCACTCAATTTTTTCCATGATACATACAAAAAACTACTTTTGATATTTTCATAGTATCTATCATACCTCAATATTTTTTTAAGAATTTTTTTCATGTCCACACATGCTAGTTAAATATCGTCAGCCTATAATTGCAGCAGTTTCAGTCCTGTATATAGTGTTTCCCAACGTCACTACAATATGTTTGGGTAATGTTGCATAATCCTCTTTTGATAACCCTCATTCAGGTCATACCACTCCCACCACTTGTCATCCTGACTGTCGTCAGGATCCAGGATATAAGTTTGATATATCTTCCCCTTTATCAAAAACAATCAAAGAATCCGTACCTATCGACAAGCCAATATCCTGAACAAACGATACGCTAGGCACGCGCCATCCCCATGATTGCTCAGTAGCTTCTTGCGCTATCTTTCTTAGTCTTTCCATCTTTGCCTCATTATTTTGTTTGATAACTGATCTATGTGCAGGCCAAAATTCTATAGCAGATACGCCTATCTCACTCAATTTCTGGACAATAAGTTCCGCTTTATCCCATCTATTTGGCATAGCAACAAGCATACGAACAGGAGAAAGTATATAGACACATAGATCTGTCTGTTCTATAATGCCCTGTAATTGTTTGTCATCCCAAGAATCGATCCTTATGGTATGTCTCTGCGTAGCCAAAGGACCATCTTGGACACACATCACATCTCCCAAACGCATTCTCAATACCTTTCTACACTGATGCAAAACAACAGTATTGTTTATAGTAATCACATCTCATTTTTGTACATATGGAGTCACAAATAATTGCATAGCTCGTCTTCCAAAACTAAAAACAGCTTCTTTGTAACAAGAAGCTGTCCATTATCAATCCCGATACCAACTAAAATTGTTGAAATGCTTCCAATGCATCGTGTTCTGATGCCTTTGCGGCATTCTTTTTGCGCATATCGCTAATATAGTTATCAGTCAAAAATATAAATTTATTAATTTTCTCAAATATTTGCATCGTATCGGCAGGATTATCATGCAATTCTTTTTCATGAAAGAGTTCTACATCATTAACACGGACCACAAGTGCATCCCCAGCATTATAAAAATGCAAAGCATGTTCACTTTCACTTCCATCATTGTGTGCAGTTTCTTTCTTATCGATCCATACGCCTGTTTCGTCATCATCCAGATGGGCAATATATTCTACATGCGAGACGCCAGAATTACCACCAATAAGCGATATGCCATCAACAAGACTATCATCTTCTGCAAGAATTGTACGTATATTGTGCACCAATATAGCAAGTTTTTGGAGTAAAGGAGATACATCCTTAGTAGGCTCAGCCTCACGTTCTTCATCAACCACAGGTTCTGTTGACACATCTTCCGTTTCCAATGGAGGTTCTACAACAGTAACTGGGTCTGCTCTTTGGCCAGATTCTTTTTTAGGCGTAGGATGAGATTTCACAACAGGAACTTCCTCAACTGAAATAGCTTCTTGAGTTACTGGAGCAACTTCTTCAACAACGGTAGCTTCAGGTATAGTATGTGAAAAATTATCACCAACAATAAATGGATCCAAAGCGTCAGTTTCTTCCGGAGCTGTAACTTCAGAAAAAGGAGCAGCAATAGGAGCAGATTCTTCCTGTCACATACGCACAAACGGATCCAAAGTTTCATCTACAACATGGCTATCATGAGATTCTTCAGGTATAGCAAATGGATCTTCAGACAATGGAGCTGGTTGATATGGACCAACACTCATCGCATCAAACGCATCGACCGAACCGCCAAAAGCTGGCTGAGTATCTATATGTTCATTATCAACAGACACAGGGGGTTTTTGTTGACTTTGTGCAAACGGATCTACCATCGACGAAACAAAAAATAAATATAGCATAATAATAGTGACAAAGCGTCACAAATGCAAATTTTTTGATAACTAATAGTTGGCGTAAAATACTGCTTCCTGATTGTAAAATGTATTTTTTGGAGTAAAACGCAAATACAAAAACTAAGGGGTGCGTACCTGCCACTAGTATCTTCTTCTCATCGACAACCTGGGGACCGACACGCCGATCTATATCGGCATAGTAGTCACCCGCTCTTAACCAAAGGAGGGAAGGTCATCGAGCAATGCGGCCACTTGGTTTTTTTTGTTACTAAAATTTGATTTCTCAAGATACTGTAGATATAATGAACGGGATCATATTTATATCCTAGCATACAGTATGACCTACACAGAAGGCTTCGAAAAAAATAAAGATGAAGTTGAAGACAAAAAGAAAGAAGAAACAGAAGTAATAAAAACAACAGCAACCAATCTCAGTGAAGTCAAAAAACACATAGAAACAAAAGAAAATCCTCCATCCAAAGTAGAACAACTATTGATCAATAAGGGGATTCTTTTTTTGGCAGCAGATGGGAAATTGTATCTCACCAAAGAAGGTGCAGATAAGTTTATCAAAAGCGCGACCATATTAGTAGATGACATAGATATATTACATGCAGAGAACGTCAATCCATTCGGTTTTGTCTGTATTGATGGAAGATACGAGCTTCCTGATGGTTTTGACCAAATGACATGTATAGAACAAGCACAAGCATACCCAGATGCTATCCCTGGAGGAGGTGCGGGTATGTTAGTAACGCTGATAAATGCCATGATCAAAACATATGGACCAGACAGAAAAGATATGATAGAAGATGTGATAATGCAGACACTTGCAAAAAATAAGGAACAAAACCCACAAAATTATAAAATTCGTCGACATACAGATACACACAGCGAAGACTGAGAACATAAACACAATGGAGAGTTCAGTTGTGGATGTGGCTTTTTAATGAAAGCTTTTGATAAACCAGAAGACGGACAAGTAAATGCGTATGGATTGACCTGATGGGCTATCGATTTTGTACAAAATATTCTACAAAACCCTGAACGATCATCCAAAGCAGATGTCCTTGGTCAAGACGATAAAAATCTGAAAGATCATAAAGAAAGAGCAGCTATAATTACATCATTTGACGATAAGACAGAAGACTACTTTATCATCGACAAACATGCCGACTTTAGTAGCGTACTTACCAAAGAAGAATTAGACGAACTCAGTGCAGATGACAAAGCAGAACTCAATCAGATGGTATTTACAGCAAACTTCGAGACAGCACATCTAAAGATAGCTGATCTAACGAAGACAGCAAACGATGTCATAGCAGCTAATCCCGACTATGCCAACATATCAACCAATCCAGATCAAACACTCAGTAATCAAATGAACAATACTATCGTAGAATTTACCACACAGATCAAACAAAAATTATCTCCCAACTCGCCTGTTGTCATCATGAACGCAAACAAGACAGAAGCAAACATTATCGAATACAAAAACAACGAATCTCGTTAAAATACAATACAAAAAAAGAGACCAGAAGGCCTCTTTTTGAATAATTGTAAATAATATTTAATAGTGTCCGTGACCAAGCGTGAGTGTCACCCCACCTCATATTTCAGGATGCAAATCTTGATTAACTTTACCATATATACCAAAAGTAACAGCAGTGCCATCAAGCTTTTTTGGCTTCCATGTAACAGCCCCACTGACTCTACCATTGGCTTCAATCTCTGTTTCATCTCACGTAAATGTCGCTACTACTTCTCCGCTTCACTTAACAATCGCAGAGACTCTAGGAGAAAAATCACGAGCATAACTTGCCAAGAAATGGGCACTCACATCTAAAGAATTATGTTCCTTTTCATAGACAGTAGTTTGAACTATATTGCCAGTAGAATCTACCTCTTCGATAGTTTTTTGTACCATAGAATATGGCTTATAAGGCGCCCTTGTTGCGAACATAACATCAGTACCAAAACGATTTTGTCTTGGTTTTTTAACAGCATAATCTTCTCATCGATTGAGTACGATAGTGATATCTCTACCACCGGCATACGTAAGAGCATCAAGTTTAGCACCTCCAAAGTCTTTATGATACGCAAGTCATCCAACTATATTCAAATCTCCTTGTCTTCTAGCAACGTCTCCTCCCCAGGCAGTAAGTCATTTCACTCTAGGGTGAGAATATGCCAATCATGTATACCCATGAGCCACATGTCTGAGTTCTGGTTCATCTGGCTTAAGTCTTTCTTCTTCCATAACAGGCCTAAATGTTGTTACTGGAAGATATGGGATTGTTCCAAACCTACCAACTTCAAAAGTACCAGCCTTATTATGTGTCCAACTCATATTTGCATTATAAATAAGCTGTCTTGGGTTAATCTGTCCGTTCTCCAGTTCTGGATATATCTCTGCTCATCCCATAGGCCAAAATGCCATATTATAGCCAAGTTTGTTCATAGGATTTAGCTCACGGTTACCATACATTCCCATGATAAATTGCCCACCCACATGATGATGATCTTCACCATATCTATAGTGTCATTGTACTGCTCCATACGGATGCGGACCAGGACTACTATGCGATGCATCTGTATGTCCTTCTGAAGATATTACATGCTCAGTAGTAGTCGTATCTTGAGTATGGTGTGCATCATTATTGTCATGTGGTGTCTGTGCTTGCGCCATATGTCACATCAAAATCATACCAATCATGGCAGTATACTTAGCTAGATTTTGCTTTCCTTGTTGTATAGATTCTATACCAGATCTCATAATATTCATAACTAATTCCACTGTTTATTTCCTAAAAAATCCGCAAAAAGCGCATAATAACGCAAAACGCGGATGCAAATAAAATTTGCATTCAAACTAAATACTATACAAATAAAGAAACGAAATGCAACACATTTTACACACATGAGGGTAAAAACAACATACACTATCAAAATCTTATACAAAGAAGTTACTTCATCAACAAACATACACTAACATATTATAAGTATATTATATAACAAGTCAATAAAACAAAAAATCCAAGAAACTCTCACCAAAATAAAACACACCCACAGGCTACAATTTGTCTTGCATTTGTCAGACGATTCTATAACATCCGCGCGAGTAGATATTTTAGTTTTTGCAAATACAGAGCATATGTGATTGATGCCAGAATACATCCAAATGGGTCTGCTAAATATCTCACAGACACTAATCGCATCCAGTATCGGAACGCTAAGTTTTTTGTTATTGATTGCTATCTATATCTTCGCTCGTAAAAACGAAAACAATAAGTTTGCAAACACTATAGATATGTTCATAGAAAGTATGATGGAATTTTTCTATGGGGTTGGAGAAAATGTACCATATAGATATGTAAAAATAGTGACGTTTGTGTTTACATATGTTTTGTGGACAAATTTTGTAGGATTGGTGGGTGAC
>CAZEYI010000009.1:0-7047 GCA_964516785.1 uncultured Candidatus Peribacteria bacterium | reverse complement strand
CCTTCATTCCATCACTATTTCAGACCTGCAAGTACTGATGTCATATTTAACCTAACACTAGCATTATCAATGATAGTGCTTACTATGGTATATGGTTACAAAAAAAACGGTATTCACTTCATACAAAAATATATAGGATACAATGGCTTGGGGATCGTGCCTGAAGTAAAAGACATCCCGACCGCTCTAGCAAAAATAGGTGATATCGTCATCGGTTTGTTCGTCGGTATTATCGAAATCATAGGAGAATTTGCTAAAGCATTATCACTATCGCTTAGATTGTTTGGAAATATATTAGCAGGAGTTGTTTTGTTGACGCTTATGGTGTCGGCCAGCAATGCCTTAATACATGCACCTGTTGTCTTACCTATAGTAGTAGAAGCGTATGAGTTAGCTGTTGGCTTTTTACAAGCCTTCGTCTTCTCAACACTTGTTCTAGTATACTTCAAGGTAGCAGGAGCCGAACATCACTAAGGTTTTTTACTTATAATAGTATATTATTATGACATTGATGCAAATTGGAGCCGCTTTGGCTATTGGTTTACCAGCACTTGGAGCAGCTATCGCACTTGGACTTATTGGTAAATCTTGGGTAGAAGGTATCAGCAGAAATCCTGAAAGTGCAAAAGCTTCTTTCGTTCCTGGTATCCTTGCACTCGCTCTCTCAGAAGCAGTAGCGATCTACGGATTCGTAATTGCCTTCATGATTTTAGGATCATAAAAAATCCATAACTATGGAACACGCAGCTGGTTGAACAACAGACATTATTTTAAATGTTGCAGGACAGGTGGTAAACTTGATCATCTTTTTTGTGGTATTTAAATATGCTTTGGGAGATAAACTTAGCAATCTTTTAGAGGCAAGAACTGCTTTTATTAAAAAAGTAGAAAACGCCGACAAGGAATACAAAGAAATTATCGACAAAGCACAGAAAGAGTGAAACAAGATTCTCCAAGAAGCTTTGGATCACAAACAAGAAGTCTTGCAAGAAGCAACGCTCTTGGCTGCCAAGAAAAAACAAGATATTATCGATCAGGCGCAAATCCAAGCTGACAATATCCTCAAGGATATGGAAGTCAAAGCTCACAACATCGAACAAGAACTCAAAGATAATCGAGAACACGCTGTCAAAGAAACCAGCAAATCAGTAGTAAAAAAAATGGTCTCTTCAGACAAAAATCTACGTGCTGATTATCTCAATGAGCTTGTACAAGAAGCAAGCAAAAACATGTAATATGTTTTGGTATTATAAAAATAAACCATCATGTATCTTACGACCAAACAATTTACAAAACTACTTCTAACGACACATGAAGATCCTAATCAGATCCTCAGTGCTTTGGAATTTTTGTATACGATGAGGAAAAGACTCTGAAGAAAAATGGAAACAGATACATACATGAGTGAAATCAAGAACGGATATCCCATAGCATATAGTGTATGGACTGCGTGTATGGTATATGGCAAAAAAAAGGCTGTACAGATTAAGCAGTTACTCCGTACGAGCAAAGAATTAAATAATGATTATACCAAACAATTTGTCATCCATACAGGATCAGAAGATATAGAATCTCTCACCAAAAAAGTCAGCAAAACATTTGATAAAGTCGCTGTATCGACGGAACAAAACGATACTCCAGAACTATCAATACAAGGTGAGTGATATTACTATCGTAGATCAGTAGACAAAGATGTAGATAAGTTGTTAGCATAACAGTTTTTATACCTAATGACGCAGATTATGAACTTTGCTGATGATATTCTCAAGAAAATTGAGACGTCAATAAACCAATCAGAGCTCGCAGATAGCTTTACCAAAAAAGGCGAAATCCTAGAAATCAAGGATGGAGTTGCTATCGTCACAGGCCTGGAAAATGCTATGTATTCAGAAATAGTGGTGTTTGAAAACGGTACCAAAGGTTTGGTGCTCGATCTTCTTCCTGACTACGTATGAGTATTGATTCTTGGTACAGAAAAATGACTTCTCCAGGGACAAATAGTAGAATCTACTGGTAAGACATTTACTATCGGAGTAGGTGAAAAATACCTAGGAAGAGTTGTAAATGGTATTGGAGAACCTATCGATGGTCACAAAGAGATCAAAGACGATCACTTCTATCCAGTAGAAAGAATTGCTCCTGGTGTTATGACGAGAAAATCTGTACACCAACCTATGCAAACTGGTATCAAAGCTATCGATACTCTCGTACCAATTGGTAGAGGGCAGAGAGAATTGATTATCGGCGATAGACAGACAGGTAAAACTGCTGTAGCACTTGACACGATATTAAATCAAAAGGATGAGGACGTTGTTTGTATCTATGTCGCTATAGGACAAAAGGAATCTAAAGTAGCTAGATTTGTAGAAACATTGAAAGAACACGGAGCTCTCAGTTATACAACAGTAGTATCTGCTCCTGCCAACTCACCTGCTGTAACACAATACCTAGCTCCATACGTAGGTTGTGCAATGGGTGAATACTTCATGGACAAAGGTAAAGACGCACTTATCATATATGATGATCTATCAAAACACGCAGTAGCGTATAGAGAGATATCATTGCTTTTGAGAAGACCCCCAGGTCGTGAAGCATACCCTGGTGACGTATTCTACCTCCACTCCAGATTACTTGAAAGAGCTGCGAAGCTCAATGAAAAATATGGTAACGGTAGTTTAACTGCCCTTCCCATCATCGAAACACAAGCAGGTGATATCTCAGGATATATCGCGACAAATGTGATTTCGATTACAGATGGTCAGATATTCTTGGATACAGATCTGTTTAATTCAGGTATCAAACCAGCCATCAATGTAGGTACATCAGTATCTCGTGTATGATGAGCTGCACAGACACACTTGGTAAAGAAAGCTGCAGGTTCACTCAAATTGGATCTTGCGTCATACGCAGAAATGGCTGCCTTTGCACAATTCTCATCTGATCTCGATAAAGACACACTCAGGATTATCGAAAGAGGTAAGAGAATGACGGAAGCTCTCAAACAACCAGTCAACAGACCAGTACCGTTCTACAAAATGGCTGCATTGATCTTCGCTGGATCTGAAGGATTTATCGACCAGATCAAAGTAGAACAAATCAAGACATTCGAAGAAAAATTATACGAAAAATTGGATAGTTCATATGCTGATCTTACTGCATCAATGAAAAAGAGCAAAAAACTTGAAGATGAAACCAAAGACGCTCTTCGCAAGATAGCACAAGAAGTACTCGACGAAATGAATGTTGCATAATAAATATAAAAAACTATCCTCACACAGGATAGTTTTTTAATACAGAAAAATGCCATGAAAAATAAAATAATAGGTATCTTGATTATTATCTTAGTAATCGCTGTCATACGAATATACCCAAATTTCAATAAACAGAGCGATATCATAGGACAAACACAACAAGAATGTTCGCTATTTATACAAAATCACATAGCACAACTATCGCCAACCGATCCAGTCC
Organism: uncultured Candidatus Peribacteria bacterium; assembly: GCA_964516785.1. Lineage (GTDB taxonomy): Bacteria > Patescibacteriota > Gracilibacteria > Absconditabacterales > Absconditicoccaceae > CAZEYI01. The sequence continues at coordinate 3,576 of CAZEYI010000009.1, read as the reverse complement.
TATGAGGCACACGATACACAACAGATATACAATACACTACGTGATCCACAACGGCCATAGTAAATTATGAAGATGGACATATAGCAGAGACTATCAGTATAGAATGCTCGCTAGAAAATAATGAAGTCAAAATAGGAACTATTACTCGTCTATCGACACAATAATGAAAAAAATAAACGAAGCATTCATATGCTCCAATTGCAAAAAACAAATCCCCGAAGCATCCAAAACATGTAGAAACCACTGTCCCCATTGCTTCGTATCAGTACATGTTGATGGCGAAATACCTGGAGATAGGGCAAGTACCTGTGAAGGTATTATGTACCCAATCCAGTACGAATACAAAGCTAGCGGCGCAAAAATATTATTTCAATGTACTATCTGCAACAAAAAACACCGAAACAAAAGAGCCGATGATGATGAGATAGAACTATTGCCAAGCCTGATACAAGAATATAAAAAAAAGCTGTACTAGTACAGCTTTTTTTGTTAATGATGATGATCATCTTCTTTCTTTTCGTCTTTATGATCGGCTCATTTTTCTTCTCTCTCTTTTTTGTGATGATCTTTGTTTTGATCATTTTTCCCAAAAGGTCACTCACCTTCTTCATATCCATGTTTGGTGGCATCTTCTCATTCTTTTTTCAAACCAACAGCTTCCAAAATATGGAAGTCAGGCTTCTTTCAGTCGCCAGGAGAGATAACTCAGGCTACAGCAGATAAACATGTATCCAAAGCATCTATAGTTGTTTCTCACAAATAGTATGAATAATGCAAATCTTTTATTGATCCATGATCTTTTTGTGGATTGTATCTCACCCTTACTTTACCAGGCTCATAGACAGTAATTATAACTTCGGGGTCATGTTTCTTTTCTTTATCCTTATGGAGTGCTGTAATTTTTTGCATTCACTTAAATTTTCATGTACTCACTTCATCCCATGATATTTCATAATCCTTAGGTAAGACCTTAGTTAATTTATCTCTCACAATATCTGCGTCTTTTTTCATTGCATCAACTCAAGCATGATCCTCTTTATGGTCTTTTGGATGTTCTTCTTTTGGATGTTCCTCATGCTTTTTTTCAACAGTAGCTTCTTTGGTGTGTTCATGAGTTCATTTTTCTTTATGCGATCATTCTGAAGCTTGTGTAAGTTTTTCTTTAAGTTCTTTGTTTTCCTGTTCTTGTTTTACAAGTTTTTCTTGCAAAGCGATGACCGTTGGATCTGGGACTACAGGTACTGGAACATGATGTGCGTCATGACTAGAAGTACTATCTCATGACGTTGGGTCATTTTTTTTATCAAATAATTTAAACTTCATCGAATCAGGTAAACGGGCATTGATATGTCACAATACAATTCAAGCTAAAGGGAAGATAGGTAAAAATACCTTGGTAAATTTATCAAACCAATGTTTAGCTTTAACACTACCTTGCTTAAATCACAAATAAGCTAAAACGGAAGCTATACCAGCTCCTATTCATCAGCCCACATAGGAACCATATGCAGGATACAAAACCTTTTCCGCCTCTTTCTTTTCTTCTGCATTATATGTACGAGCTACAGCATTAGTACTAGCAACCTTTTCGGTATATAACTGACCAAAGAATGGTAATATTCTCTTTTCATACTCTCTAAAGTCCCATTTCTGAGCAAAATCAGCAGCATGTCACATCTCATGAGCAGTGATCCATTTATTTGGGCTATAAATACTCAAAGATTTGGTAATAGAGTTATAGTGATCAGCTCTACTAAGATTAGCGCTAATTCATTCTCCAATAATCATCGGTGTCCAAAAAATATTGCTTATGGTATTCATGAAACCCTTACGTGTTTTGAACATTTTCTTTACCTGATCCCATCGATCGGTATGCCCCAAATATATCGTATGATCTGTATCCCAGTTAACATCAGTATATCTAGCTAATATGTCTTTGATCTTTCCTATGTCAGGATTCTTCAATCCATCCTGTGGTCTAAGGGTCAAAAGTGCATGAGTCAATACTCCTGATATCCTTCCTATAGTATTAGAAAATATTTTATTGTACCATTTTCACTGACGCACTTCGAATTTTTTATTACCTACGTTTACTACCTCAGATCAAACAAGAGGAGGATGTGATACTTCATTTTCTTTCTTCTTACTAAACCATCATTTTATCTTCCCTTTCATACGAGCAAAGAATCATTTTTTTGGTTCTTCCTTTACAAGATGGCCAGATTCAGGGTGTTCATGTACACCAGCTGCTGGCTCATGAACAACATGTGAATCAGCATGAGCAGAATGTGCATGAGAATCAGCTGGAGTATGTGTATCAGAATGGAAAGTAAATGTAGCCTCAGGAGAGATATTTACTCAAGGCATACTTGGCTGTAAATGTGCCGATCATATAACTTTTTTCTTGTGACCTTGAGCCAAAACAGCTCCAAGCTCTCATTTTTTATGTACATGTGAAAACTTTTCTCATGAGGGAGAGGACGCCATATTGTCTGTATTGTGAGTCGCTGTAGAAAGCATATAAGATAGCATGTGTGATATAAACACATATATTATATCACATTTTATGTATTTTGTCAAATATTGCTAGAGAAAAAGCTTCCTCAAAGGAAGCTTTCTATGTATTTAATGATGTCCAGCCACAGCAGGTGCATCGTGATGAACATCTCCACCACCACTTTTTCATCATACCAAAAACTTAGTGAGATCCCATGTCTTCCAAGTAGGCTGTGTCTTTAAATGCTCAAAACTAAAATCAGAGATAGGTTTTTTAGAAAATAAAGATGTTGCTGTCTTAAACAAATTAACAACTCCATTTTTGGCGGTGTGTGCAGTATTTCTAATCGCATTCCAACCCGTATTAACAACACTTCTACAGGCCCATTCTACTGCCTTCACACCACTAAGGGCACCTGCAAGCGGAAGATTGAGTGCTTTATGATACCATTTACCTCTTTTGCCGGCTTCCTGAAAAAGATTACTGATATCATCAATACTATCGGAAGTTATTTGTCCGACATTTTTAGTAGGCTCTGCTAGCAAAGTTTTGGCTAGATCCAAACCTACATATCATACTGTTCCAACTCCTCTCACAGGAGTAGAAACTAAATTCCCAACCCTATTTCAAAAACCTCACGAGCTAGATTTCTCGGCTCAGTGATTATCGTGCCCATGTCATCCATGCCCATGATCATCTTCATGTTCTTCTTCATGTCCGTGTCCGTGTCCACTCATATACTATAAAAAACACAATATAAACAAATATATTATATCACAATATACATATTTTGTCAAATATTTCCAGTGATTTACGAAAGAATTGCTTTCACAATTCTGATATTAAAATGAAAGGTTTTTACCTCTTCAAAGATGATACGATCACCAAACTCTGCAACCAATATATCTGTCTGTCGAGTCATCATCTCCAAAAACATAGTAACAGATCCTATAGAACTTGCATCACGTAAAACAAAAAGTTGATCAAACATAATTCTATAGAGATCCAATCCATCGTTTCCTCACACAAAAGCCATTCTAGGTTCCCAGGCTTTGACAGTCTGATCTGCATTATTGTCA
>CAZEYI010000008.1:12323-13815 GCA_964516785.1 uncultured Candidatus Peribacteria bacterium | reverse complement strand
ATGTCTCTAGGCAATACCTTGGTTTTTTCGAGTTCTGGAGCTATCTTTTGTACATCTGCCAACTCCAATATATTTTGCATACATGCCAGGGATATAAAAAACACTATCTAAGTATACAGCAGCAAGGCAAAAAAAGCAAATCTACAAATACAATTGCTACCAGATACCAATTAAGTAAAAATCCCCGTATTCATTACAACTGTATCCTATGAAATCCACTCGACAATATATTTCCCCAGAACAAGAACAGATTGACAAAGCAATTTGTCATTTGGCTCGTAGATGCAATTTGGTCAGCTCCATCGAGCCAATCAACGCCATGGAGGAATGTAAGAAATTTCTCGATCTCAAAGGACAATATAACCCGCAATTCATCTATAAAAAACTCGATACCGCCAAGATACAACAAACCATCGATGTATTGCTTTGATTACAGCACGATTTTACTGCAAACGATCCCATCACACAACTCCAAGCGAGAAAAGTACAGGAACTGATAGAAAAATACAGTCTTATACTTGCATATCAGGAGCAAGATTTTGAGAGTATATACAGATACAACACCAGGCTTTTTGAAACTATCCCTTGGGAAGAAGAAATCCCAGTACCACAGTATATTCCACAGATATCTTGTGCTGACTATCTACAGACACATTCTTATGATGATATCGAGACTATCGATAGCGAACAAGCACAAGAACTTATCCACCTCAAATGCCAGCATTTAGGGATCAAAAATTATCAAATTGTGCTTAAGCATATCTGATCAGGTAAAATGACCGTACAATGTTGAGAAACTATAAAAATAAATCTCAATACTAGAAAGGCATTTAATAAGATGCAATTCCTTGGTTCTTTAGCCCATGAACTTGATGGACATGCGATGAGGTATCGCAATGGATTACAATCAGGTATACATCTGCTTTGACAAGGGACTTGATATTATAAAGCGACAGAAGAATGAGTAGCAACATATTACAAAGCTACTATACAGTGAATACAAACCACTTATAAAAACAGCAATATAACAAGACAAAGATGCAAGCAAGGTTTAGAAAAAGATTATATCCAACTATGTGGTTGGACAAAAGAAGTAAATAAGTCTGGTTTGGAGGAAGCTTTCCGAACAACGCTCCGTGTCAAGAAAGGAATCCAAGATACAAGCATCATACATCCAGGCACCATCTATCAGTTTGATAGAGTATATATGGAGTGACGATCGATGGTAGATAATTACATAGCCACACAATGATCCATCCAAGACTTAATGATAGGCAAGGTATGTATTGATGATTTGTACCTATTGGCATAGGATGTTTTGGATTGACTTTATCAAGGACTTCCATATACAGTCCAAACAATTTATATTGTAATTAAATAATGACTATGACTACTCTCAATACAATACTAGATCTTCTTGATCTTAATGTAGAAATCGAAGCTGATGAACCAGAAGAAGAAGTAACTGACGATGAAGCTGAAGCTGATGAAC
>CAZEYI010000008.1:0-12223 GCA_964516785.1 uncultured Candidatus Peribacteria bacterium | reverse complement strand
GATGAAGCTGAAGCTGATGAACCAGAAGAAGAAGTAACTGACGATGAAGCTGAAGCTGATGAACCAGAAGAAGAAGTAACTGAAGATGAAGCTGAAGCTGATGAACCAGAAGAAGAAGTAACTGAAGATGAAGACGCTGCATAATAATAGTAGATACACTCCAAAAACGAACCTTCGAGGTTCGTTTTTGTTTACATAAAAATTTGCATTTAGCATACACAACACTATATCGCTAGAGATTTACATCATTATCTACTACACATGCAATCATATACTATGCGAAAAGCACTGATCGTCAAATATATGTGGGTGTTTGAAGTTATTTTTGTGTTGTTAGTTCTAAGTTCGGGAGCGACGATTTTTCATTTTGTAGAGTGACGACGCTATTTTGATGCACTCTATTTTGTCGTTGTAACCATGACGACGATAGGATATGGCGATCTGGTACCACAGACAGAGTTAGGTAGAGCATTTACTATGCTATACGCTATCGTAGGAGTACCTACATTCCTAGCAATAGCTGCATCAGTATTGGAAGCAAGATTTGGGAGACGTATCAAGCATTATATGCATGAAGTACATAGAGAAATGAGATATACGGCAAACGAATTAAATCAGGTAGAAGAACAGGTAGAGGAAAACACAGAAGATATCAAAGAGATAAAAAAAGAAGAAAAAAAACGACGAAGATCCTTATTTTCACGCCGCAAATAATATGATACTCGGTATAGATCCAGGTATTCGCAAGCTATGATATGCTATTATTTCAAGTGATGCTCAGATACATGATGCGGGGATTTTGGTATTTACCGATACGCCAACGGATAGAGCAGGGCAGTACAAGAGGATGACCGAGATCAAAAACTATTTCAAAGAACTCCTGGAGAGCTATCCTATCAAAAAAGTCTGTATGGAAAAATATTTCTTTACACAATACAACCAATCCAACGCAGAGTTTGTCTATGGTGCAAGAGGTATATTGCTCAGTTTAGCACTAGAAAAAGATTGCGATATCAGAGAATTTACGCCTCAGGAGATCAAAAAACGCGTTACAGGAAATGCAAAGGCGGGCAAGCTGCTTGTGCAGAAAATGATTATGAAACTTTATAAATTGCAAGATATTCCCAAATATCACGACGCAGCCGATGCTCTAGGATTGGCTTGGTTAGGAAGAAAATAGATGTTATTTTTTATCAAAAGATTTGATAACGAAAGTTCCTTCTGGCATTTCATACTCTAGAGTATCAGTATTGTCATAAGAGCCTATAAAAGATTTCGTGCGACCTGAAGTATTGGCAGTTGTTCTAATATAGATTTCTCAGTCGGTTTTTAGGACAATAGTCTTAGCTCAATTTTCTGTTATTATCTCATAATCTGGATGATCAGTATTGGTAGTAGTAACAACCTCTATATTTTCAAACACATCCGATGAAGAAGTAGTATCAGATTCAGATATGGATGTTTGTTCAGGGAAAGTCTTAGGATCATGATTTTTTTTTACACACCCAGACAAAGCCAACAAAAGAGCAAGAGCTACCGTTTTACCAAAAGGCATGATCTTGATGATTTCTGGCTTTTCTCCATCATGAAGTATATTTCTCATTACATCAAAAATAATAATAAATCTACTATACTATATATATTGGATAACATAAGTCAATTATAGTTCGGTGATACCAGAAAGTATCTTAGGTCCATGCTTGGTTACTTCGACCATATATTCTCGTTGTACGCCGATATCTCATTTTTCACAGTAGAGATTGTGCTCGACATTACGTTTTTCGAGTGCCCTTGTCGAACGGATAGCTGTTATTGGTTCTAGGCACACTATTTGTCCTTCTCTAAAAAACACATTTTTAGATTTAGGTTCTGCGTAATTATACACATATGGTTCTTCATGTAATGTCTTGCTAATGCCGTGTCCGGTGAGATTTTTGATCACGACAAAACCCTTGGATTTGATGTAATTATTGACAAAAAATCAGAAATCATAGACACTTCTACCAGCTTGCACATATTCCAATCCGCCATCTAGAGCTTCTTTGGTAGCTTTGATAAGAGCAGCTCATTGTGGATTTTTCGCATTTCATCATACGATGATAGTGATAGCGCTATCCGAAAGTGATCATTTATATTTTACTCCAGCATCTATCTTGAGGACATCTCCATCCTTAAGAACAGTTTTATCAGGAAAACCATGCACCACACAATCATTGACCGATAGGCAGGTATTTGCCGGATACCCATAGTATCCCATAAAAGAGCTTTTTACGTCATGCATACGCAAAAATTTTGCTGCTTCATCTTCCAAGAATTGTAAGGTCACACCAGCTTTTGCTTTGCCACGGAGATAGAGGAGTAAGTCATTCAGCAAAGATGCTGATTTGATGAGATTGTCGCTAGCCATAGGATACTACTTTATATGATTTAATTCGTTTTCGATATTTCTATCAATAGATTTTTGGGTATCAAATTTTTCACCATATCTTTTTTTCAATTTCTCGATATTCCAATCCAATACATCCTCAAATTTTACATCCAATTCTCTGAGTAAGATAGCGATATACCACATCACATCACCCAATTCTTCTTTGAGGTTTACCAGATCCAATTCTCTCTTGTAGAAGACATGCTTCTTAAACTGATCCAATAATTCATTCGCTTCAGTAGATAGACCTATCACTGCGTGAAACATTTTTTGTTCTTTTTCATCCTTTATATCAAAATGTTGACTAAGTGTTTTTTCAGAAAGTACCAAATACTCTTTCATATCCATGACAATACACATACAAACTAAAGTCTTGGCGACTATATACACAAATCACCCAAAATTGCAAAACCTATCGCCTTCATTTACTAACTTTTCGATCCGTATCAAACTGTGCCAAAAAATCTTGTACAACATTTTCATCAAATGTTATGAGTCATATCTCTCTATTTTCGTCCAGAGAATTAGCAGACATATTCATACTTCATACCAACAAAATCTTACCATCAATCAGTATCATCTTGGTATGGACATAGGGTTTGGGTAGATACCTTACTTTCTCTGGTCCAAAGTAACGTAGCACATTATCATTACTATCGACATCTGCAACGATGATCTGCATATCGAGCGATGATTTCTCTTTGAGTATATCCATGATAGCCGGATCTGTGATATACTGCGTCTGTATCGTAATAGATTGTCCAGCAGAGGAGAGTAATCATTCGACGACGTCTCTACAGTTGATAGGACATACAACAATATTTGGATGCAAATCCGCAGCAAAATATTCCCTATCATACCAATCATCCAAAAACACCTGAATCAGTCATGACAAAATCGTTGTATCAGTCCCATACAAAAAATGCTCTCTATTTTTCGTAAACGACGAAGCAGTTAGATTTGCTGTCTGGACTATATAGGCATCATCGATGATAGTGAGCTTGGCATGGAGATAATCGAGCCCTAGTTGTGTATCAGGCAAAAGTTCTATAGAGGTGCCCGAAAAGTAGTATTCCAATGCAGCATAATCATCGCGGTACGATTGGTATGGTTTGCGTTCGATCATCATCTTAACATCTATTCATGAGCGTGTCGAAGCCTGCTGGAGAGCAGTGATTATTTTTTTGTTCGTTACGAGATAACTCTGGATATATATTCTCTGCTGGGCATTATTGATCAGACCCAGAAATTTTTGCTCAGTTTCAAAAGGAGATGTTCGCAATACTCCAGTAGTATCTATAGTATATGTACTATCAAACACATAATCTTGATGCTCTGTTTTCCCAAACTCAAAATGCCAGGCGCTGAGTCCATAGCCGACTATAAACAACAAACCTAATGTCAGGAGACGGTAAGCCATATTTTACGTACAATAACTTTAATTTCCTAACGAATACACCCCTACCACAAACTCACCCTTTTCAGGAATTTGTCCCGCTTTCAACGCAGCGAGGACATTTTCTATACTATCAGTAATGAGTTGTTCGTGCATCTTGGTCAATTCACGTCCGATACTCACTTTCCCACGAAATCATAAATTATATAATTCTTGCAAGGCTTTAGAAATTCTATGCACGGATTCATAGAAAAAATATGGCCTCTCAGATGCGATCATCTCTTTCATAAGTGTTTGCTTACCTTTTTTCTTTGGCAAAAATCCTATATACACAAACTGACTCGTATCAAATCCTGATGCTACCACTACTGGTATGAGAGCATTTGCACCTGGCAAAACCGTGAAGGGGAGTGTGTACTTGTGACATACTTCTATCAGACTTTTCCCTGGATCAGACAGTCACGGAGTTCCAGCATCACTTACCAATCAGACGTCATTATTTTTGATGAGATCCACATAGCGATCGATCTGCCCCGCATTGGTAAAACTCGTCAAGGAATAGAACTGTTTGGTCTCATAGGGTATATTGAGCAATTGCATCAATTTCTTGGTACTTCTGGTATCTTCACAGATCACATAGTGCAAATTTTTGAGCAATTCCACAGCTCTGAGTGTAATATCTTGCAAGTTTCCAAGTGGCGTAGGGATGATATAGAGCATTATTGCTGAGAGAGTAAAACAACATATACAGTGAGCCAAGCTCCTACGATCAACCAAAACCATATCAAAAACTTCCCTTTGATCGTCTTGTGACGAAACAATTGCATTCACACGATAGCTCAGACAAATCCACCCAATCACGATAACAGGAGCAGGACATTTTCTGGTATACGCCATTGTTGTGCCACAGCCTTTCGTTTATCTATTCATCGCATGAGAAAAGTGAGAATATTGATGCCAGCTAAGTATGTTAGGAGTATTTGCATAGAGAGAAACAAATTAAATCTACGCTAGACATACACAATTCCAACAAAAAACAAAGCTATTTCTTTTTATCAACTGGAGGCGTATTTATTACATCATGTTTGTGTGCAAAAGAACTAACCGTATCTCTTGTGCGAATTTCTTTTCATTCGTAAAATTTTACGTTAAGACGCTCAGCTATCTTAGCATAATCCGGATGCCCTTTGTAGGGAGCATGTTTGCGCTTATATTTAGCAGTGTGGAGGAGTGTGTATAAATAACTTATTTCATCATCATATCGAGGGGATAGTCATCTTTCCTCCATTTCAGCTTGTCTCAGAGCGCCCCAGGTACTTGTATCTCGGTTAGCACGAGCTTTTTTAAGAAATTTTTTGAGATTTTTATGTCCTACAGTTACGCCATGTAAAGCATCAAAATGATCTTTACGCCATTTTCTTAGTTTTTCATACTGTTTTTCAGTAAGAACTTCCTTGATAGCCATAGAGATGATGCTAGACATTCTATTGAGAGCCACATCAGGGTAGTCAGGCAAAACCAATTCTTTTCAAATTTCCTTGTGTGTTTTAGGATCTTTCTTGTCACGATACAAAGTTACTAAAAGATCTGCTTTAGTTTTAACCACATGACGAGCTATATCACGAGCCTTAAAAAATCGTGATTGAGATGGAGATGAGCGTTGTTTAGACGAACCCATTGGTATATCATAGAATAATAATATCGGTTGAGAGGGGTCAACCCGACCCCTCTTTTTTGTCGTCATCCTGTGTGATGTTTTTGTAGTTAACCCATCGAGCACAGATGAGGATTGTTACTAATGTTGCTACAGCTCCACAGACGAGGATACATCCCCAAGGAAGCGCCATAAACCAGCTATAGGTATCCCTACATAGGTTTTCGATCACTTGTTTTTCGTTGTTAAACATATCTTTTTTTGTTTGTGAGGCTTGATTATACCCAGAAAAAACCCAATTACAAGAACAAACAGCGACGCAATTGACATACACAAACAAATAGATATAAAGTATATATTTATACTCTGCTATCGAGTATGTTCAATCATCTACCAGCAACTCCTGGAGACATCATACTTGCAACAAGTGCAAGAGCAGCTGCAGATACTGCACCTGAAAAAGTAAATCTTAGTATCGGTGTGTATAGAGATGAAAAAGGAGAGCCATTTGTGCCAGCTACTATACAAGGAGCACTCCGTCAGATACCCGTCAATAATTTAGAATATACTGCTGCAGCAGGACTTCCCGCGTACCTACAAGCAACAGCCAAGCTATTATTGGATAATTTTGATAGAGAGCAGATTGCCATGCAGGCTACTACAGGCTGAACACAAGCATTGGCAATACTCAATCAACTTATCGACAAAGATCCTGCCAAACTTATTATCGGCAGTCCTACACGAGGCAACCACAACGCTATTTTTGGATCCAAGGTACATCAGATACCACATCTCACAACAGACAATACGATCTATGAACAGCAGTACAAAGATATTATGTACCACAATCCTGGCTCATATATTATGATCCAAGGAGGATTGACACACAATCCTACAGGTATCAATTTCACCAATACGCAGGCAGCAAACCTCATCGACGCAGCTAGAGAAAATAATATGAAAATCATCTTAGATGTAGCCTACTTTTGATTTGGACAAAGTTTTGAAGAGGACAGAAAATGGATAAGCGCTTTTTGGAACAACCTACCTGATGTGGCAATGACTATGTCATATTCCAAAAATGCATCCTTATACAGACTAAGAACAGGAGCTTTATTTGTCAAAACAGCAAACAAACCGGCAGTCGAGTGACACATACAGCAAATATGTCGTACGATGACATCGACAGCACCATCTACAGGTCAAGAAGCCATGGCAAATGTCATCAACAATGCTGACACATATGCTAATCGAGAAAGAGAAGTAGCATTTATGCGCGAGTCTATTATCAGAAGAAGAAAGATGTTAGTAGAAGCTCTCGAAAATCCTAGATTTGCGTACATAGCTCAGTGATCTGGTCTGTTTTCTATGCTAGGACTTTCACCCACACAAGTAGAACAATTAGCTCAAAAACACGTCTATATTCTACCAGATGGCCGTACCAATATCGCTGGCGTACACAAAAATAATGTACAATATGTTGCAGATAGCATCAATGCAGTCTTATAATTTCCCCTCCTTGTAAATTACTATTTTTTCCTTATAGTACCTAGCGTATTACCTCTTTTTCTTATATGGATGCGATACGTATACATGGTACAATGTGCAGATAGCTCGCTCTATACGGGTATTACAACAGATATAGCTAGAAGGATAGATGAACACAATACAAGTCCCAAATGAGCAGCCTATACCAGAGCCAAGAGACCAGTCACACTGGTACGATCAGAAGCAGCCTGAGACAAATCGCAAGCATCTATCAGAGAATATCAGATCAAAAAATATACCAGAGCAAAAAAATTAGCGCTTATTTCCTAAACCACATATGGTACATTTCACTATCACTAAAAAATCCGTCAAATCTATCAGGATCAAGATCAATCCAAATGCTACAGTTTCGGTAACAGCTCCAGTGAGTTGCAGCGATGAACAGATTGCAGAACTTGTCGAAAAAAAAGAAAAACGAATTCAAAAAAAACTTTCCCTTATAAAAAAAGCAAAAACCGAACTTGCTATCGATATCAACGAGATTGTGCTCCATGGGAGAAATTATCGATTTCACCTCGATGCAGGACTTGGCGACAAAGTAGTGATAAACAATGACAATCATAGTATCAGAAGCGGGATAGACCTCAGGAAAAAAATCGAGCAAGAAAAACGATATCAAGAATATGCCAAGACCTATCTCACAGAGAAACTAGATAAAATTGCACGTGAGTATAGACTTTTTTACAATAAAATTTTCATCAGAGATCAGAAAACCAGACGAGGCACTTGCTCCAGCGAAAAACATATCGGACTCAATCGAAGATTGGTCAAGATGCCGGAATATATAGCACAGTATGTGATCTGTCACGAACTTGCTCACCTCCATGAGATGAATCATGGCCCCAAGTTTTGGGCATTGGTGGATAAGATATATCCAGACAAAGAAAGAGCTATGACCTGGCTCAAACAATACGGTATGGTTTTGTATTAGAATTACTCAAAAAAATAACTATAAGCCCTATAGTTATTTTTTATATACGAGAAAAATCATGGAGTCCACAGCAGAACTTATAGTCAAAGACAGCCAAGGCAATGTATTAGAAAAAGGGGATGATGCATTCCTCACGCAAGACCTTCCTGTAAAGTGAATGAAGCCATTTAAGAGAGGATCTGTCCTCAAAAATATTCGCCTTACCGACACAGACGAATACGTTGAAGGGAAGATAGATGGAACTGCTATGGTTGTAAAAACTATGTACCTCAAGAAAAAGAAATAAGACTTTTAGTCGCTCTATTTCCATGATTAGCAAAAGCGTACAGACAGAGATCGATGCGCACTTTCTCTATGATCAACTTGCCAAGCACGAGGCAGATCCAGCTATAGCATACGTATTTCAACAAATGAGTGAGATAGAAAAAAATCATGCCATCGCTTTTGCTAAGAAAGAAAAGATAGATATCGATGATTTGTTTCGCCCATCACGAAGAGCTAAGACGATCAATACAATTGGCAAAATATTTGGCTACGATTATGTGCTAGGAGTGATGATGGACACAGAAAAAACACTCTCATGAGCAATCATTCACACCAAACAAAAAACCAACCAAGCTATCACAGGTACAGAAACAAATCACGTCAATATACTCCAAGCCATCCTCCAACAAGATACCAAAAACGCTGGCAAAAATCTTGCAAAGTTTGAAAAAAAACATCGTTCCGTTGGTGGTAATGCTATCAGAGCAGCAGTATTGTGAGGCAATGATGGACTCGTATCCAACTTTAGTTTGGTGATGGGTATAGCTGGTGCAACCGCAGGATGAAATGAGGTACTACTAGCAGGTATGGCAGGTCTGTTGGCGGGTGCTCTATCGATGTCACTAGGTGAATGGATATCAGTAAAGAGCTCACAAGAACTCTACGAAAACCAGATGCAGATAGAGATGGACGAACTCGAAAGCAATCCCGAAGGCGAACGCAAAGAACTAGCACTTATCTATATGGCCAAAGGCATCCCGGAAGCACAGGCGCATGAAATGGCTACCGAAGCTATGAAGGATACAGCACATGCACACCAAACTCTCGTAAGAGAAGAACTTGGTATCAATCCCGAAGAGATCAAATGATCAGCAGCCGAAGCTGCTATTTATTCATTTATCCTCTTTGCGATAGGGGCGATTATTCCAGTATTCCCATTTATATTTACCACAGGATTCAAAGCTATCGTCTTGAGTACTGTAGCTAGTTCGGTAGGACTCTTTCTGATTGGAGGAGCCATCACCTTATTCACGGGAAAAAATGTCTGGTATTCTGGAGCAAGACAGGTATTTTTCTGACTAGTTGCAGCTGCCATTACCTTTGGTATAGGTAAATTAATAGGAGTAAGTATAGGGTAAATTTACAAGAGATATACCATGATGGACTTCAGCTTCACAGCAAAGCTTCGATTGCGAAAAGATGGTAAAACATCAGCAGCACGACATTTTGTCTCTGTGCCTGATGATATATCCCAAGAAATTAGAAAAATGATCAAAGCTATGGGCAAAAATACTTGAGGTATTAGGTCAGTCATAAGAATCTGATTCATCACACGAGAAACCAGCATCTTCTACACAAAAGAGAAGCAGATATATTTGCTACCAATCAAAGCCGACATCCGTAAACAACTTCACATCAAAGCAGAAGATACTATACACATCAATCTACAGATCATATAATATTTATCTATATATCACCATCATGAAAACGCTCAACTACACTATTGCGATCAATGCTCCAGTAAGTAAAGTACGAGATACTATGCTTGGCTCCGAGACCTACAAACAGTGGACTACTGTATTCAACGAAGCAGGTTCTCGATATCAAGGCGATCGATCAGAAGGTTCGAAGATGCTATTCCTCTGACCAAATCCAAGCGACCCTAATGATGTATGAGGTATGGTAAGTAAAATCGCAGCCAATAGACTTTATGAATACGTTTCTATCGAACATCTCGGAGAAGTACACAACGGCGTAGAGGACACTACCAGCGACAAAGTAAAAGCACGAGCTGGATGTCACGAAAATTATGCTTTTAGCGAAAAAGATGGTATCACTACAGTCAAGGTTGATATCGATATAACTGAAGATTTTGCTGATTATATGGATCAGACACGACCACAAGCACTGCTCAAACTCAAAGAACTTTGCGAATAGTTTATTTATATATTATATATTATGTCTCACAAAATATTTATCAACCTTCCAGTTACAAACCTAGCAAAGTCTACAGCATTTTACAAAGCTATTGGCTTCACACAAAATATGCAATTCTCAAATGAAGATGCCAGTGGTATGGCTTTTGATGATACAATTCACGTAATGTTATTGACCCATGGTTTTGCAAAAACATTTCTTCCACACAAAGAAATAGCCGACAGCAAAAAAACTTGCGAAGTCCTCAACGCACTATCATTTGATAGTAGAGAAGCAGTGGATACCTTTGTGAATACTGCAGTAGCTGCAGGAGCAAATGAATTTCGTCCTGCCTACGACCATGGATTTATGTATGGCCGTGATTTTGAAGACATCGATGGGCACATCCGAGAAATTTTTTGGATGGATCCAAGCAATATACAATAATTTATATTGATGAACATAATGTCACTTATATACCGAGATATATATGAAATCACTGCAAAACAAACTCCTATTCAGTGAGTTAAAGTCAGAGGCAGAGTAAGAAAATTTGCACTAGATACACAACAAAACATTCTCGTAGAAAATGATGAAAGCAGTGAGAAAATAGTGCGTTTTGCAGTACTGGCAGGGTCGGATATAGCAGCCATATCTGATTATATTGTATCCATCATCCCAGATGCGCAGATTATTTCTGCTATGACGAATATAGCCAATCCCACACTGTCCAAGCTTAAGATCAACGATACGACCAGATACGATTAGTTTATTTTTGCTACTATATCATGCCACAACTTACCGTTAGTACATCCGTATATGCTCCTATAGACAAGGTTCGAGATGCTTGGACCAAACCAGAACACATCATGCAACGAAATCACGCAGGAGATGATCGACACTGTCCTGCAGCTACAGGCGATCTCCGCGTAGGAGGAACATTTTGTTATACTATGGCTGCAAAAGATGGCTCATTCTCATTTGATTATGCTGGGATGTATACCAAGATTGAAGAACACAAACTCATAGAATACACCCTCGGCGAAATGAAAGAATATTTCATCGACGCAGGCAGAAAGGTAAGTATCTTTTTTGTGGACGAAAATTGTGGTACGGTAAAGATCACCGAAACCTTTGATGCAGAAGAAGTACACTCACTCGAACTCCAACAACAAGGCCGACAATCGATCTTGGATAATTTCAAGAAGTATGTAGAAAGCCTCTAATTTATTGACAATATAGGTATTATGTCCAACACAAAGATATTTCATACATTACTAGGAAACTCACTCATAGCCTCAGTTACCAATTTCTTTATCTGGTTTGCTCTAGTGTTTTGGGCATTTTTGGAAACCAATTCATTGCTAGTAAGTTCTTTGATTGGAGGATTTTTTGCAGCAGCACAGATGCTCACCGCTATACATTTTGGTAATATTGTAGATCATCACAAAAAACACAGCGTGATCCTGCGATCAAGTATCGGATCAGCAACAGCGTATTTACTAGGCGCTATCATATATTTTAGTAGCGATCCAGTAGTATTTACCACGGTCACATCGCGACAATTACGATTGTTAATTATTATACTGATGAGTGGTACCATCATCGGGAATCTGCGCAACATTGCGTTATCTACAACAGTATCACTACTCCTACCAACTGAAGAGCATGCCAAAGCAAATGGTAAAATAGGAACAATCAATGGCGTATGATTTACCCTCACGTCGGTTGCCAGTGGATTGGTGATCTGATTTTTGGGGATGGGCTGGGCAATAGCATGAGCAGCAGGTATTACATTGCTGATTATCGGACATCTTATGACATTTACGATACCAGAACAGACTATATTTTCAGCACACGCCGACCAAGAAACAAAACCAAACAAAAAACTCAACATCAGAGAAACAATTGCCACGATTGGCGAAATACCATGACTATTTGCACTTATCTTGTTTACTACGTTCAATAATTTCTTGAGTGGTGTATTTATGTCATTGATGGATCCATACTGACTCTTGCTTGTGTCCGTACAGGTATGGTGAATAATGTTTGCTGTAGCTGGTCTGGCATTTGTCGTTTCAGGGA
>CAZEYI010000007.1:0-14050 GCA_964516785.1 uncultured Candidatus Peribacteria bacterium | reverse complement strand
AGCCAAATATAGACTTAAACAATCTATATCCACCATATAGCAAACCTGCTCCCATTGCTGCTCCCACTGCTACACGCGCAACATTTTGAGTAGTATGTTCCTTCCACTCTTTTCTATCAAAAACTTTCTTACCTTGATCCAAAGTCCAATTTGCACCTTCTTTAACCTTATCTACTGCTTTACCAAAAAATCACTCCCTATCCTCCTCTACCTTCTTCTTAAGTTCATCTATTGTGCTAGTAAACAAATCTGCTAACTCTTTTTTAAAACCAACTGTTTCCTTGAGAGATTTGAGTTCAAGTTCCTTAGTAGCAAGAGTATTAAGTATATCCAATCTTTTTTGCTCTCTTTTTGTATCATCTGCAATATCCTTCAGTCATTCTATTTCCATGAGAGTTTTCTTTTTGAAATCTTCCAGATCCAAAGAAACATCAGCCGATTCTGTATTTGGAACAACTTCAGGAGTATCTACTTTTGGATTAGGAATTTGCTCAATCTTTGTATCTTCGTTAGTCATAGACCTAAGAAATATCTAAACAATACACTATTATACCAAAATCAGCTTCCAAAAACGAAAAAACACCCCCCAAAAGAGGCGCTTTATTTGACAATTTTTGTATATATGACATAATCTATATAATTTCGCGCAAAGCAGCAAAAAAACGTTCAATATCAGTCAGATCATTATAAAGCGAAACACTAACTCTGATAAGCGATTTCTGATCAATATGATACAGCAATGGATGTGCACAATGCCCCCCTGCCCTCACACATATCTGTTTATCAGCCAATACATCAGCAACATCCAAGGCATTCTTGCCCGGCACAGCAAAAGAAAATACCCCTATTCTATTGGTATTATCGGGTGATCAAATCAGTGTAATTTTATCTCACAAATCATGAAATCATTGACAAAGTGCAGCGATCAAAGGAGCTTGTACTTCATGTAAAGTTCTATATCCACCTATCCAGTCTAGATATTCTAGAGCAGCGCCCATACTCACTGCCGAGACAATATTAGGAGTCCCTGGCTCAAATTTTTCCACCGTACGAAGAAGTTGGCTTCCATCTACGGTTACATCGGCAATACTCCCTCCCCCACTAATCAATGGCTCCAAAGATCTAATATGGTCTTTAGCAAGATACATAACTCCCAACCCCGTATAGGCAAAAAACTTATGTGCCGTAAAATACAAAGCATCACACCCTATTTCCTGCACATCCACAGCAAAATGAGGCACTGCCTGCGATGCATCTATAGCAAAAAATGTGTCATCACGAAGCATAGAAGACAATGTCTGGATATCATATATCTGACCAGTGACGTTTGATACATAGGAACAAGCCACTACCTTAGTCTTGGAAGTATATTTGGCAACAAAATCATCCCAATCAATACTATAATCTGATCTAATACCAATAAACTGTATAGAAAATTTAAATACCTTTTGTAACTGCTGCCAAGGGACGATATTTGCATGATGATCCCGTATGCCGAGCAAGACTTCATCTCATTCACCCAAAACACCAGACAAACACAAGGACTGGGCAAGTAAGTTAGCAGAAGCCGTAGCATTATAACTATATATTATTTCATCAGCAGAGCAATTGACGAGCTTCCCAATCTGTACCTTAGATTTATGATAGATTTCCTCAGAACGCACCGCTAGACCATATGATCCTCTGTGGATATTCGAATAATCATTAGAGACAAACTGTGATACAGCATCGATAACGTGCTGTGGCTTATGTGTTGTAGACGCATTATCCAAGAATACCAGCTCTGGATGGGCAGTAAATATCGGAAAGTTTTTCTTAAAGTCTATCATCAAAGTATCTAACAAATAAACTACTTACGCACTATAATTCTAGATGCATCCAAACTTCACAGATCAATTTCCTTCAACTGCCCAAGATCAGGATAGTATTGTTTTAGTCGATCTATTTTTTGGAGCTGTTGAGAGATATCTTGCAGATTGTTGATATAGACATTTTTATTATCAGCAGTTACAACCAAAGTTCTCTGAGCACCAGGCAGATAGACAATATTTTTTGGTCTCGTAAAGTACGACTGTATCACTTTGATCTGTTGCACCAGATCCTTCGATGTAATAGGGTAAAATATCCCATCCAAGTTTTGTAATCATGTCAGATATGACGGCAATGCTACACGAGGTACATCTTGTCAGAGGGTATTTTGAGGCAAAAGAAGATAACTAGATTCTTGGAAAACAGCATATTTAGTATCTCCCTGATAAAAAACTATATCAGGATCATAAAAACGAACAGATGCTGCTACGGTATTTTTGTCCAGATAAAAAAGTTGTATATCTTTCACTATAGGAAAAGAACTTTGCAGACGATCCAATAATTCTGATTTGGAAAACCATTTGTATAGATAGAAATTTTGTCCAAGCAATGCCTGTCTTATATCTTTATAGAGATAGGGGTTGTCATATAGTCAGACACTACCAGAGTCATAGACAACCTTTTGCATAGTAAACTGTGATGCGAAAACAGTACGGGCAACTATATATCTGATCCCAAATATAAGTATAACAGCGATAAAAATATACCAAAAGTATGTCAATGAAACGCGCAAAGCACGGAAAGAGAAGGCAAAATGAAAACGCCTACGAAAACGAGTACCTACACCTACACGAGGTGCACGACGCCTTTGAGCAAAAATTACCATATATACAGCACCTGGTACAGTAAAACAGTGAACACAACACCACAAAGCACTCCTCCGATAACCTCCAGAGGCGTATGTCCTATTCTTTCTTTCAATCTAACGCTCGAATCTTCTTTCTGCCAAAGAACATCTTTCAACTCTACTCTAATATGATTTAGATAATACGCGTGTCTTCACGCCTCATACCTGACATTCATAGCATCATATGATATGAGCACCACAAATCATAAGGTAACAGCAAACAGCAAACTATTCGCACCTTCTACCAGAAATACAAGAGTTGCAACACTCGAAGTCAGTCCACTATGTACAGATGGGAATCCTCAGGCAGTTAATATACTGTCCCAGTGTAACTTCCCTGATTGTATCAAATCAATAATGAGCTTGATAAATTGGATACATCCAGCAACTGCGATAGGAATCATGTAATAATGTACCTCAAAGTGCATGGTGCAGCATACATATAAACGGTTAGTAGACATATATACAAAGCCAGACAATTTGCAACATTGAAAAAAACAAACAAAACCATACTGTGGACCACAAGAGATTTATCTTGTATGTATTATGAATATCAAAAAAAAAGTTATATGGATGGTAGCAATAATGATAACAAGCCTGGTATCATACACATATGCAGCAGATCCTCTGCAATCATTTTGGAATACAATAGATAGGATGTCTGTAGAGAAACGTATAGATTTCTATAAAAAAGCTATACCTATGTTACAAGAAGTAGAAAACAATCCAGCAGCTACAAGCATATTAGAAACAATGATCCAAAAATATAGTATACTCAAAGATCAGGATATGCTCTGACAACTACAAAACATACCAAAAGTTGATTATACAACCATTAGAGAAGAACGAATCAAGAAGCATAATATCACCAGATCTCAAGCATGATTAGAAATCCTAAAAAATAACGACCAACTCAACAAAACAGCCCAGATCCGAGCCAATCATCTAGCTGACAATACCATACCAACAGGCAGCACACACAAAAGAGAAAATACGGATACATATTATGATTATGACAAGATTTTACAGTGGTTTAATGACCAATGAGTAGCATTTGGTGATACAACTAGTTCTGCATTTTCAGAAAATATAGGATACGGATATTATAGAGCATGTAGCAGCACAGATTGCACAGCAAAGCTACTCGAACAGACACGAAGTACACGAGATTTCTTTGTAGGAGAAGCCAGTCGTAACTGACCACACTACAGAGCATTGATGTGATCTCGCTTTACGCAGATAGGAATTGGGATCGGGCGAAATACTTCCACAAAAAGATACTATGTAGTAGTACATTATGGAGTAGAAACACTTGAGCAGTAGATTAGTTTCCAGAGCATTGTGCAAATATTTTTACATTGATCTCATCCGCACGAGCAGATAATTCTGGCAATGATGCAGTAAGTTCATGATATGATAACGCACGTATAGCAGCATATGATTCGTGCAATTCCTTCAATAAGCTCACATCTGTACATTTTTTATTTTCTGCAGTCCTAATAAGTTCTTCGTAATATTGTACAAGTCTAAACTTTTGTTTGAGACCAACGACATCTTTACCGATAATATCATACACCCAAATTTGTCATCTTTGGTACATAACTTCAAAACCTGAAAGTACAGAAACCTTCTCAGCAGGATGATTCTGAAGATAACCATAGGATATAAACAATAAGATGAGACCTACTATAAGTTTCATAACATTTCGCACAAATGTTTGTTTCTGATCTTGATTCATAGAAAAAGAAGCGCAATAAATTCTATGCCAACATATTGTTTTAATAGAGCTTTTCAATACATTCCAATAAGATATTTGTCTAAACGACCCATGACGATGAAAGCAATATTTGTGCAATGTCGAATACAACCCTGATGAGCAACCGAAGTACTCAAAGATATTGTCGATCATACAAATTTTTCACAGGCTAGTATATATACACTTATAAGCTCAGGAAAATGGCTAACAACCAAAAAACATAAACTAAAAATACACACCATTTTCCCCTCTCGACTCAACTGATTATTTGCTAGCAACCAACAAGTCCGACGAAAAAAAATATTTGACCATCGTTATCTCATAACCATCGCTCCATTATGTATGCGATATATGAGCAAAAGAATACAAAAACTACATCCTAATAAGATAATTATATCATCTTTTGCTATAGCCAAAAATATAGATAATTACGGGATCCCAACGACTCTCTACCTTCACTCTCCTATGCAGTACATACGAACCCACGCAGATGAATATAGAGCCAAACTCAAAGGAATACAATCCTTGCTACGATCACACATAAGTCCATATCTCCAAAAACGAGACCAGAAATATACAACTTTTAATAAAGTTTATGTTAATAGCCTATACACTGCACAAACAGCTAAAGACATATATAACCTAGAAAGTACTGTCACATATCCGCACATAGACAATATATTTTACAGCCAACAAATCAGCACTACTCCACAATCATACTACGTATATATTGGAAGATTGGTTCGTTTTGTAAAAGAACTCGATCGTATTATTATAGCAAACAATACTTTATGATTTCCACTGATCATAATAGGATCTGGACCTGACGAGCAATATCTCAAGGATCTAGCTGAAGATAACACTATATTTATCCCCCGAACAAGTACAGAGCAATACATCAAAATACTCAAAGAAGCGAAAGGACTCATAAACATAACCAAAGAGAGTTTTGGTATAGTAACTGCACAAGCTATAGCATTAGGAGTCCCTGTACTAGGATACAATTGATGAGCAACTCCAGAGCTGATAAATACAAGCAATGGGCTGCTAATCAACAGTAAAGACAAGCAAACACTGATAAACCAACGAAGAAAATTCGATCAGCATACATTTGATAGAAAGGCGATTCACGAGCAAGCAAAGCAAAACAAAAACTCTACTTTCGTAGAGTTCTAGTCTATAATAATACAACAAACATTATTTTTTGATAACAGCCTCGATAGCAGCAAAGCTACCAGCTCATTCAGCATTAGTAACTATATATAATTCATCGCCTGTCTTACCTTTGAAAAAGGTAACCGCCGCTTGATTGAGGAAAAATGTCTTTCCGTCATCAGTCATAGCAACAAATTTATTGTCATCAGTCTTAGATAAGACTCATCTCACGTGCTTTCTTTCTACAGGACGAATAAGCTTATAGACAAACTTACCATCTGCCAATATTTTAAGCTTTAGCATATCACCTGGCACAAGCTTAGTTTTACTTGCATAGTTCAAAGGAACTGGATACTTTTTTTGATCAGCTCAGATCATGAAATAACCATCAAAGACACCTTCCACGACTTGTGCATCTTCTTCCGTATATGATTGCAAGCCTTGAGATCACATAACCTCATCCAATTGGGTATCGGTCACCAAACTAGCAACATCACTAGCATCAAACGATTCCATTTTAGCTAATATAGCTTTAATTCTCTTGAGATCTCCCTCGATAACACCAACCGTATTCTTCACAAAATGCACCATAGAAGCATACTTTTCCATAGCTTCCATAGAGACAACTTTTTTGGTAGACTTTTCTACTTTTGGAGTTTTTACCGATTCTCCTGCTGTTTTTGTTTTTGTTTCTGGCATTTTTATAACCAAATAATAAAGATATCTAAGTATATAGCTTCGTCACAAAAAAGCAAATTTTACGCAGCCAAATTATACATTGAGTTCATGCCCAAAATAGATACAATGACGTGTCAGATGGGCCTTTCGTTCAATGGATAGGACACACCTTTGCGAAAGGTGTAATCCAGGTTCAATTCCTGGAAGGCCCAATTCATTATATGAGGACACACTATGGTCATCAGAAAGATACATACTAACTACAATAACATTACGAAAGTAATATTTTTTTGTATTGCAATATTGTTGGTAATAGGCCAATTAACACAAAGGGCTGATGAATCCGAGACAAGTATGGTCAATATCATAGCTCCCGATGGACTGGAAGAAGGCAAGACTATCGCTGTAAGCTGATACTTAGTAAATGCCAACAATTTCCCCATATATACACACACTATTAGCACAAATGCTAACAGAAAATTTGGCCTTATAAGTACTAATATAAACCTCAACGCCTACACACACAAAAATATACAAGCATATGGTAAAATAACGAGCAAATTAAAAAATATATTTATCATAAGAGTAGAGAGTATTTATATCGCAAATCAAGAGCTTATCATACAAAACAAAAACACCTACTTCCCAAAAGAATTAGTCGTTATCGATACGAGTAATATCAATGACTTGATAGCAAAAAAAACAGAAGATGGTATTGTATTAGTATTAGAAGATATGCCAATCATAACCATATCTCCACAAGCATGTGAAGGAAACTGTAAAGAGCTCCAAGATCAACTCATAGCATGATCATATGATAATTTCACATCATATCCTGGGATTACCTACTACAAAACAGACGAACAATCCCGAATAGCCTTTTCAGATGCCAATAAACCATACAAAATAACAACAGAAACCGATGATCTACTCTTGGATATATCTGAAGCTATAAACTTTATTGATGAAAAATACATCCGCAACAAAATCAGCAATATTCCAGCGTCATGTCAGCAAATCATAGACACAGCCACATACAAAGAAATAACTGGTTCGTGAACAGAGGTAAAAATAAGCTATACAGAAAAAGTGGCAGACAATGCAAGCATATCGTGCCACTTAGGATTCAATATTAATTTCAATAGACTAACGCCAATTATAGATATCAAGACACAAGACTAATATTTTACATCAACAATTTCTACTAATTGTCTTCCTGTAGACATTCTCATAGTCACGGTTTCTCCAGGCTTCTTACCTCTAATTGCTTGTCCCAAAGGAGAATCTAGAGATATAGACAATTCATCATCATTGATAGATACTTCTCATGAACCTACAATCGTCACAGTGGATTTTTTCCCATCTTCCATTTTAACAGTTACACGAGAACCATAATCTACTACAGTATCTCATTTAGCATGTTTCTTCTCAGATATGATTTCTACATCCTCAATCAACCTTTCAACCTCAGCGATTCTATTGTCGATCAAATCTCTATCTTCTAATGCAGATTTATAGTCAAAGTTTTCAGACAAATCTCACATCTCTCTAGCTTCTGATATTCTTTGTATAACTGCTGGGAGCTGGGTTTGCTTGAGATCATGAAGTTCTGCTACTAATTTCTCATATCCCTCTTTGGTAAGATAATTTTTTGGCATAGCGATCTACAGAACGAAAGATAAAGGATTATTTTGTTTCAGATAACATAAGTTTAAAGTGATCAAATGCATGGCTAACTATATCTTCCACAAACTTAAATGAAGTTTTGGTCATATACATATACTGCTTTCCATCAAAGAAAAGACGGAATTTAGCATCATATTTATTGTGTTTGTTCCTCTCTATTTTATAATCAAGAGAAACAACAGCATCCTTTTTGCTAGATAGCTTCTTCAAATACGAATCCATCTTCCCTGCCAAGTTTTTGCTAACAGCCTTCTTGATAGCATCTTGCATAACAAGTTCTACGTTATACAATTTTGCAATAATCGAAACATTGTGGCTTACTGATCACTCTGTGGTTTCTTCCTTTGTAGCTACCTTAGATGCAGCCTTCTTTGCTGGAGATTTTTTAGCAGGAGCATCCTTTGAAGCGGCAGTAGTCTTTTTTACAGGCATGAAAGCATTAAGTATGTAAATAACAAGCAAAGTATATATCCAAAAAGGGACAAATTGCAACCGTTTTATACGCCATGGACAACATATTGTCCTGGTTTGAGATATTTGGGAACTCCAGAATTATATAACATAATATTCCTACAGTAATCTATAGCTAATTGATCGCTTGTTGCATGTAAAGGAACAACAGTGCGAGCATGAAGTTCCTGTGCTATATGAAGTGCATTATCCAAGCCTTCCTGGAGACGAAACAAGCCCAGATCTATAGGTAACTGCTGTGAAACAATATCCGCATACCAGTTTCCTGGCACATACGATACATGCTGATAATATATACGAGTTGATCCAGTAGATATAATATAATCAAATCCTACTCCATCGATAGCATATGATTGTATTCTAAAGATATCTACCAAGCCTCCAGCCAATACATCATTATGAAAATACACTGGCACATTTGGCCAGTACACAGAGAAATCATTAGGATCGCAAACATAGGGCGAAAATATAGCAGTAACCTTATCTTGTAAGCGTTCTATTTGTTGTTTATTATGGAGATCTGGACATATGAGAAGTCCTCCATTATCATGCACGATATGCACACACTCAGATCATTGCATTATCGTATGGAGCATATCAGATACAGACATATAAAAACACTAATCCAGAAGCTGCATAAATGCTGATTTGATAGATTGATGTTTGTTTCTATCTTTGATGAGATGATACGCCTTTCTTACAAGTTCTCTAATATCCTGATAATACACAAGAGACAAGACTTCTGGTAGTGTAGCCCATTTATAATTGCCAGTAAATCCTCCCCCATCTTCTATGCTAACAAGATCAGGATCTCAAGTATATTCCACAAGAAAATACGTTGTATCTTTGTTCAGTTGTCATTTGTGCGTATCATCGCTTCTGAGCTTAGTAATACCAACTTGCTCTCCTAGTTTCATTTTGTTGATAGGAATCCCAGCCTCTTCACTAATTTCTCTAAGAGCTGCTGCTTCTACAGACTCTCCAGCTTCTATCTTACCTTTGGGAGCTACTCGTTCAATTTTTTTGGAAACAGCATATCTTTTGAGCAATAGAAATCTCGGATCTCCATCATCAGCAATGCGATAAACTATCCCACCTGCACTTTGTATAACCTGTTGCATAATACTTATACGTCCACACCATGTAAAATACGATCAGCCCAAGATCACAATACACCTACAATTCATGTATCATTTTTTGCATCCTGCACCATAGTTACTACAGATTGTGCGGATTCCTTTCTCTTTTGCAAGCCTTCCTGGTTTATGGGAGGCAATCATACAATATCTACAACTTTCTTATGTATGTTATTTTGCTTCAAATGCTCTTTTTCATCATATATCTGGTTTGATTTCTCAAGATCTTTATCTTTCTTTTCTTCTATAGACAAGCGCAAAGATCTGAGTTCCTGTTTCTCAAAACGAAAAGGATCCTGCTTATTTTTATCCTCAGGAGATTTTTTCTTCTCAGACTCTGATAGTTCATTGAGTTTATCAACCATAATCTATGCTAATGTTTGCAAAACTCTCTGTAGGATAGCGACATTTTTTCTATAATTAACTCTCGTAGGACCCAAAACAGTCATCACACAATCATATCCTGCTATATTGATCTTAGTATACAAGCATGAAATCACCACATCATCACCTTCAAAAAAACTATAATATATTTGGTTTCTTTTCATCAGTTTCTCATCCAATAAACTGATAATTTTCTTACTTTCAATAAATTTGATAATCTCCCTCACAGACTTATAGTCTTCATGAACATCTTCTTTGAGGAGATTATTAATTCATAGGAAAAAATACTCATCATTTTTCAAAAAACCTGCTACAACACCATCGGCAACGCTACCTAGAGCTTCTACGAGACGCTTGAGGTCCATTCTCGCATTTTTGATATCCATCTCTTCTGCCTCTATATCTTTCACATCTTCGTGTATCTGCTGTTCGATATACATACTCAAGCCTTTAACTGTAGGTATTCTACCCGAACTATTGTATGGTTGATAGACCAATCCTGATTTTTCCAATACATTTAGATATTTTCTCAACGTCGATGGAGCGTATTCCACATCCTCCAAACTATGCAAAAATTTTGATCCAATAGGATCTCCTTTGGAAATATAGTGTTCTATAACAATATCTAGAAGCAACAATAGTTTTGGATCCTGCATATCACAAAAATATCGCGGTAAACACGATATCTATAGTGATTTAGAATACGTTCGCAAGGCTATACACGCACTGATGTCAACAAACGATCGTACAATGATATTCTCGTACTACTTGCATGACAAAACTCAGTAACAGTAAGCAAAAAGAGTCCCTTAGTACACAACATAGCCGTCAATACATTGTAGTTATCAAATCCATTGCACAACAAAGAAGGCAATAGCTCTACAGATTCTACAACATATTTTCCTTGTGCAGAGAGATAGTAAGACATATCAACATCAGCAAGAAGATCAGGAGAAAAAGTATTGTTGTTATATTCTTTTTGTAGATGAGTAATAAGTTGATTTGTATATTCTTTATCCAGATACAACAAATAATCACAAAAAACATCCAGATGTTTTTCTATGTTTTTGAGTTTGTAATAATGCACATATTGCAAAAATCTATCTACTTCTTCTTGGAGAAAAACAGGGATATCAAGGATGGCAATACGAGCATTGATATAATCTCTCAACGCTTGAGCAAGGATTTGTGTCATTAGGACCAAAAACAACTATAAATTACATAGATTGCACTGTAATATGGGAATTTTTAAGTTTCATATATTCGATCAAGTGCACATCATGTGTCACGAAAACTATCGTAATACCTTGTGCGTTGAGATCAAGCAAGGTATCAGCTACTTTCTTCGTTTCTTCCCAATCCAAATTACCAGTAGGTTCATCCGCAATAATAAACTCTGGATTTGTTACCAAAGCTCTCGCAATACCTACTTTTTGTTTGTGTCCGCCACTCAATACTTCCACTGGAGTATTTAAGGAATCCTCCAAATGCAATAAGTGTGCCACTTTTTTTACCTGCATATCGATAAGAGATTGCCCCAATCCAGCTATCTTAAGAGGATAAGCTATATTTTCCTTTACCGTCAACCAATCAAGTAACTTATAATCTTGAAAAACCACTCCAATACTTTTTCTATATCTCTGCATTTCACTAGCAGAAAATTTGGACATATCTTCTTGTCCATGATACATAGTTCTAGCAGGGACTTGATGATTACCTATAAGAAAGTGTACCAGCGTTGTTTTTCCTGTCCCAGATTTACCTTGGACGACAACAAAATCGCCCTTATACAGAGCAAAATTAAAGTGATCAAAAACCAAGTGATGTCCTTGTGGATATGCCCAACTAAGGTCTTTGATATTGATCAACATAGCATGTTCTTTGCGATCCATGGATGATAGAAGATGTAAATAATACACAAGTATAGTAGCTCCCACCACAAAATACCAGAATCTACCAACCCTATACCGCACAATAGATTGACAAATATACTTTTAATATGTGCAATAGTGACAAACAAGCAATATATCCAGAGTATTTCTTGCAAAGTCGGAACAAACAACTAGTATCCAGAAAAATTTACCACACATTGATAGTGATGATCGATATACAAAACGCTCTAGTTCAACTCCAACAAGTAACAACAAGCGCTCAAGCCGACATCTGGTTTGACACATATTTGGGCAAAAAAGGCCAACTCAATGAAGAGTTCAAAACTCTCGGGTCACTCAGTCCAGAAGAAAAGAAAAGTATCGGACAAGTATTATCTACAGCCAAGACAACACTCACTGAAGCATACGACAAACTCACACAATCACTCAGAATAGATGCTATCAATATACAACTAAATCAAGACATCGTCGATATCACCATCCCAGCTCCAGAGTACGATAGCGGACATCTCTCGCTCCTTACCAAGACACGTAGAGAAGTAGAAGAGATCTGTCAAAACATGGGCTTTATCGTCGAACACGGCCACGATATCGTCACCAAATTTGAAAATTTCGCATCGCTCAATATCCCACTCAGTCACCCGGCTACGGAAATGCATGATACACTATATCTAGATCAAAAAGATCCTAACGGAGAAGCACTCCTCCTCAGGACACATACCACCGCATTACAAAATTCTCTGATCAAAAAATATGGCGTTCCACTCAAAGCAGTAATGCCAGGCAAAGTCTATAGAAACGAAAGCACTGACGCCACACATGATACGACATTCTACCAGCTCGATGGTATAGTTATCGATAAAAACATCACTATCGGACAGATGATATTCACCATGAAAAAAATCATCGAAGCACTTTTTGCAGGTACTGAAGTAGAGATCAGAACCAGACCAGCATACTTCCCATTTGTCGAACCAGGTATCGAGATGGACGCCAGATATAAGATCGTCAACGAAGATGGCTCCACCACCTACAGCAAATGGATAGAAATCGTAGGAGCCTGACTCATCCATCCAAATGTCCTCAAAGAAGCAAATATAGACAGCACAGTATATGGTGGCTTCGCCTTTGGCTTTGGTATCAACAGACTTGTTGGCGTCAGACACGGTATCAAAGACATCAGATACTTCACCAATGGTGACATTAGATTTGCGAAGAGTTTTTAAAGTATATGATTACCTAAAATGGCGATAAATAGACCACATGATGACATTAGTAACGGACGAGAAGTTCGAGATATAAACAAAGAAGTAGGATGATGAGTAACAATCACAACAGCAAGTCAATGAAACGATAATGTTATATTCAACTTAAAAAGAAATTGAGAACAACTCAAAGTTGAATCTCTTAATGAAGAACAAAAAATGTCTCTACTAAAAATTCTACAAGAACTAGATCCTGAAGTAAAAAGTCTCGGCAATTCTGTATTAAACTATTGATACTATAACTAAAAAAACATAATGAGTACAAATATATATGCAATTGAAACCCTCACCACCCTCAGAGACAAAGTCTTCCAGATTTTCCAAAATCACAAACCTCATCTCGAACCAGTCCTCCGTTATTGGATGTTTGAATACATCGCTCCCGAACCCGTAGAGATAGCTACCAAACGAATGGTACTCCATCAAGATAAACGAACACCCAATATCACCCATACTTTCTCACACAAAAACAACCAAGGCAATCCTGTCGATGTATCGCTCACTATCAAAGATATACAATGAGATACCTTTACGATAGCACAGACACGAAACGACACTCCACAAGCCGATCAGACTTTCAGATTATACAAACAATGAGGGCTTCGACATGTGGTATACAACGGCAAAACACATAGAGAACTCCCCGATAGCGGCAACGTATACCATCACATCCACAGCCAATATCAGGACATCCTCCAACACACTGGCATAGATCTTGCACACGGAGCTATCAGTCCAGAGGACAAGATCATGCTCGAGATTATCCACCTCTTCCACGATATCCCAGAGATGGGGTATCTGGAAATCGCCAACAATCATACCCAAGATCAAGGAAAGACAGACTATGAGTCTGAAGATGAATGAGTGAGAGCTATACAGATCATTCAGTCACAAGATATCTTATCAGAAGA
>CAZEYI010000006.1:0-14142 GCA_964516785.1 uncultured Candidatus Peribacteria bacterium | reverse complement strand
ATTTAGAATTATCATCGATAACTTTATTTCCCATTTTTCTGATTTTTTTAGAAATGAGTTTATCTATGGTGTTGGGATATTGTTTTTGTCGAGCATGTGAGTGGCTATGGTTTCTAGAATAGCAAAAAACATAGAGGATTACCTCTCAAATATGCTTACACAAAAGATAGGTATGACATTGTATCAACAAACATTGTCTCATCTTTTTACGCTTCCGTACAAGATATTTGAAGATCAACAATCAGGACAAATATTGGAAAAACTTCTCAAGGCTAGGCAGAATATCCAAACTTTTATAGCAAATATGATTACTATATCTTTCACATCGGTGGTGGGATTGATATTTGTGATAGTGTATGCTAGTACAGTACATCGATTGATAGCTGTGATGTATACATTGTTGTTGCCTATTATGGGAACAGTGATGATCCTTATGTCCAAAAAAATCAAAGCAGCACAAGCAAATATTGTGAGAGAAAGCGCTGATCTGAGTGGCGAAACAACTGAGACATTGCGTAATATCGCTTTAGTAAAATCGCTGTGATTGGAACAACAAGAATTACATAGACTGGAAGATACCAATGTCCAATTGCTGGGATTAGAAATCAAGAAAATAAAATTGATTAGAATTTTGGAATTTTTCCAAGGGACGCTTATTAATTTCGTGCGTGTGTGTCTTTTGGGTACTATGTTCTGGTTGGTATGGAGCCAGAGTATCTCTTTGGGTGAGTTCTTCTCGTTATATTTCTATTCGTTCTTTATCTTTTCGCCATTGTATCAGTTTGGTACTGTGATGCAAAATTATCAGGAGGCAAAAGCCAGTGACCAATTGGTGAAAGAATTATTGGAGCTTGGTGATGATGATATAGTACACTATGGTAAGGCTCGTTTGCAATCTATCGATACAGTCAACTTTTCAAATGTATCGTTTGCTTATAACGAAACTAAAGAAGTATTGCATGATGTTACATGGTCTGCGAAACAAGGACAAACTATAGCGTTTGTCTGACCATCAGGATCTGGGAAATCCACTATTATTAAACTCCTGCTGTGATTGTATCATCCTACACAAGGTACTATATCTATCAATGATAAGCCGCTAACTGATTATAATTCTGAAGCGCTCAAACAATCTGTCTGATATGTATCTCAGGAATCACAATTGTTTGCAGGGACGATCAGAGATAATCTTTTGTTTGTAAAACCAGATGCTACAGACAAAGAAATGTTGGCTGTATTGGATTCTGCACAAATTAAACAATTGATCGTCGAAAATGCTGATTGATTAGACACGAAGATAGGGGAGTGATGATTGAAATTGTCAGGAGGACAGAGACAGAGATTGGCTATAGCGAGAGCTTTGCTTCGTAAGCCTTCGTTACTTATTTTTGATGAAGCGACATCGAGTTTGGATACGTTGGTAGAGTCGGAAATTACAAAAACTATCCAGGAAATATCATTGGAACAAAAAGAGATGATTATTATAATGATAGCACATAGACTGAGTACTATCAAACATGCTGATACGATATTTGTCTTGGAACAAGGGAAGATAATAGAGCAGGGCAAGCATGAAAAACTTACTGATGACAAATGATTGTATTATGCTCTCTGGAGAAATCAGTGAGGTGTCTAGATTGTTTATTGTTTGTGTTGAGAAATGATTGTACAAAATCTTCCAAATATATGATCACCATTTGTGCCAGAGCTTGTGGAAAAATGTATGACAGGTGCTTGAGATATCCAACAGTTTGTACAGCGAGCTCCTGATCTTGCATCGCTACAGTCGTATGCAGAGACAAGAGCCTTTGCAGAAGACAAAAGAACTGTGCTTGTGGATGTTTTGTCTGAGCAATATACAGCGATCGGATGAAAACAAAAGAACGTCTTGGATAATATAGCGGCTTTGCGCGAACCTAATGTTTTTACTGTCACAACAGGACAACAGGTCCATGCTTTTTTGTGACCGGTATTTTTTGTTACCAAAATATTGGACTGTATTGCTATGGCTCAACAAGCTACTGAGCAGGGTGCATGAAAAAAATTTGTGCCTGTGTTTTGGATGGCGACAGAGGATCATGACTTTGCTGAGATCAATACTGTATCAGTGTATAATACGCCGTTTGTCTGGGAATTGGATGGAGTAGGTGGACCAGTAGGAAGATTGTCTCCTCAGAGTTTGGATGTGATGCTCGAGCAGTTGCGTGAGAGATTGGATAAGACTGAATCGCACGCGAAGTATTTGGATCTTTTTGCATATGCTTATAGCACTTTTTCTACACTTGCACAGGCGACGCATTATATTTTGGATCAGCTGTTTGGGGATAAGGGGTTGGTGGTCATCAATGGCGATGACAAGAGGCTCAAAAAATTGTTTGTTCCTGTTCTATCTGCTGATATCTTGGAACAAAAATCATATCCTGCTATCATGCAACAGACTGATGCATTGGTAGCTTTAGGATGGAAGAAACAAGCACATCCTAGAGAGGTCAATGTATTTTATATGACAGATAATCATAGAGGAAGAATTATACTCGAAGGAGATAGATATATTGTTGATGGATCAGATACTCCTTTCTCTCGTGAAGAGTTATTAGTTAAGCTTGAGCAATCTCCAGAGTCATTTAGTCCAAATGTGTTTCTCAGACCATTGTATCAAGAGACTATATTACCAAATGTCCTGTATATTCCAGGACCAGCTGAGTTTAATTACTGGCTGCAGATGAAGGAATTGTTTGCAGTGCATGGTTTGACGATGCCTGTCGTGATACCTAGAAGCTTTAATCAGTTTGTGAGTGCAAAAAATTATGAAAAAATACAAGCGGGTCCTGTTTCATTAGCATCATATTTCTGATCGTATGATAGTTTCTTGGATGCTATCAAAAAAGTAGATACAGAAGTATTGGCTGATACACAAAAAGTTATTACGGATCTGGGAAATTCATTGACCATGCTTCAGCAAACTTTTATAGAAAAACACATTTCTCATAAGAAAATAACTAAGTCTCTGACTACCATATCTAGCGAATTGTCTACATTGTCTACTACTGTGGATGCAGCTACAAGTGCGGCTTTGGAAGAATCTGAAACGTATGCCCCCTATATCAAAATTAAGAAAAACTTATTTGATCTCGAGCATAAATTTGAAAGAGATAATTCTGTAATAGGGCAGTTGTCTGTGATAGATGGATTGATACATCAAGAAAAAAATTCTGTGGCCTTGGGGAAAGTGTTATTGTATATATACGATTAGTTTTGTGAGGAGAGGAGAGTAGTCTTGTAGAGATCTTCGTAGAGTGGGATAATTTTTTCTATAGAAAATTTTTGCGCTTGTTGGTATGCTTGTGCTTTGAATTTTGCTAGAGTAGTGTCGTCTTCTAATATAGAGATGGCATTTTTTGCCATATCTTCGACATCTCATACGTCACTGAGGAATCATGAAAATCACTGTACATTTACTTCGGGGATACCTCCTGTATTGGAGCTGACTACTGGTACTTGGGCTGCCATTGCTTCCAAAGCTGCCAGACCAAAACTTTCATTTTCTGAAGGGAGGAGGAATAGATCACAAGCTTTGAGCAATTTTTCAGGATTTGTGATGCTTCATAAGAAATGTATGTGTTCTGTGAGATCCATATCTCTTGCCATCTTTTCTAAGGTACTATGCTCTGGACCTTCTCCTACGAGTATGAGTTTGGCAGGGATTTTTTTCTGTACTATGGCAAATATCTTGATGATGTCGTCTATCCTTTTTACTTCTCTAAAGTTGGATGTATGGACCAAGATGCGCTCTCCGTTGGGTGCGTATTTTTGCTTGATCTCTGCGCATTCGGGGACGTTGTATTCCTCGAGATTTACAAAGTTTGGTATCACATGTATGTCTCTGGTGGTATCAAAATATTTGTAGGTATCTTGCTTGAGGCTTTCGGATACGGCTGTGACTGCTGTGGATTGGTTGATAGAAAATGATATGATGGGTTCGAATGATTCGTCTTTACCTACTAGAGTAATATCTGTACCATGGAGTGTTGTGATGAATGGTAATTCTATGCCTTTGGTCTTGAGAATTTGCTGTGCCATATAGGCAGCAGATGCGTGAGGGATTGCATAATGTACATGCAGGATATCTAATTTTTCGTTTTGAGCTACATCTACTATTTTGCTTGTAAGGGTGGATTGATATGGTGGATGTGCAAATAGAGGATAGTGGGAGACATTTACTTCATGGTAAAATATATTGTCAGCTAGGACATCGAGTCTGACAGGTTGGTTGTAGGCTATGAAATGTACTTGGTGTCACTTGGCAGCGAGTGCTTGACCCAATTCTGTTGCTACTATGCCACTTCCTCCAAATGTAGGGTAGCAAACTATTCCGATATTCATGAGTGATTAGATGAGATCAAAGAGATTGTCTATACCTAGAGTTCTGTTGGCAATGAATCATTCGCCATAATGAGCACCGATAGGTCTGCCGTATGAGATGTTTTTGGCTTTCACAGACTCAAGAAATTCTTTGGATGAAATTGGTGTTTCTGGTTCGTCGGATTCTGCGTTGTAGAACTGGGATTGGTAGGCTAAGACTGCTTGGAGTTTTTGATCCATATAAGGAGTGATATCTACTACGAAGTCTGCGGTAAGATTTTGATCTTGGATGTAATGATAGACAGCGTTGGGGCGTCGCGCTTCTTGCTGTGTGTCTATCTTAATGAGTCAAGCGTAGAAACAAGCATCTGCGATAAGTTTGGCAGCTCTTCCATGATCTGGATGACGGTCTTGTGGTGCATTTGCTAATACTATCTCTGGTTGATATTTTCTGATGATACGTACAAGCTTGTTGATATTTTCTTCGTTGTGTTGAAAATAGCCGTCAGCCATATTGAGGTTTTCTCTTACTGTGACGCCAAGAATTTCCTGTGCCTTAGTGGCTTCTGCAAGGCGGGTCTCAGCTGATCATCTGGTGCCTAGCTCTCCCTGTGTGAGATCACAGAGACCTACACTATGTCATAGTGCTATATGCTTTAGCAAAGTGCCGCCACAGCCGAGTTCGATATCGTCTGGATGGACGCCAATAGCCAGTATGTCGAGTTTCATATATGTTTTGTGCTGGAGTAAAGTTATGTGATGATATGAAAAATCCTTGCTATGGCAAGGCTAGCTTTTATGTTTTTTAGCATATATTATATATGATCTTCTGCTCTTTCTGTAGGTCTGTGTCTAGAATTTTGTCTGCCCGTAAATATAGTGTCAAAGAACACTAAATCTCCATTTTTATCGATGTAGGTATTTTCTAGCTTAATATCTTTTACTTTTACTTTGTCCATGTCGTTTGATGCTTGATCTATATATGCTTTGTGTTTGTCTCTTTCTTCTTTCTCTATTTTGTTGCCCACAAAGGCATCAAAGACAGTCTTCATATCTTCTACATAAGGATATACAATTACTCCGAAATCATTGTTTTTGTAGTATATAAGTGGTTTGAGGGTTTTGTATCACGCTTGAGATGTGTGGTCTATACCACTAAATTCTCTCGCAGGATCTTTGTAAGGAGAGTATTTATCAGAGCCCTTGTATCTATATAGTTTACAAAAATATTTTTTATCGTCCACTTCTACAACAACTGATCATGCATTGGTTTGTCAGCCCTTATTCTTTTTTGTATAGTAAAATTTGATGCCGTCTATGGCTTTCATCACCTGGTATGTATCTATTCATTGTTTTTCTTCGCCAGTTACGTCAAAAGACTCTGGATCTTTGATTATATTACAAATAGTGTCATATATCTGTAGTCTGGTACTTTTTGATATATTTTCTATTTCTTTGTTGTAGGTATCGATATCTATCCCTATTTCTCCGTGATGATATGATAGTCTTTTTGGCTTCATCTGCTGTATTTTACTAAATTTTTATGTGTGTATATATTGTATTGGGATAGCTTATCAAATGCAAATTTTGCTTTTTTGGCCGCAGAGGAGGAGAGGGCTCTATTTTGATCTACCCTCTTATTTTTTGTGAATATAAATCATCACATTGTTTGTGTCGGATTTAAACCAATTGATGATGGAATATAAAAATTTGGCTTATCGTGTAGACTGCTTATTAGCAGGATACCTTGCACAATAATCAAGTAACGCAAAGGCGTGCCTGTGTTACGCAATTTGTGCCAGAGGATAGGAGCGTTCCTTTATTAAAAAAATGTAATGAGGGGATGCTGGTACAGCATTTGTATTATAGTGGAGGATATGTAGTATGTAGCATAAGCTATCTACTCAAATAGATAGCCAGGTGGCGTTTAACCTAACGAAATGAGTAGGAAACTCATCGAAGCAATCATTTTTTTGTTAGTTAAGTGAGTTATCACACTAGCAATAGAACGATTGTCTAAGCATTTCATATAATGCTACATTAACACCCTTAACGGGGTGTTTTTGTTTTATACCACACAACCTCCATTATAATATAGATACTCCAACTAAGCCCTCATTACATTTTTTATATATGTAGCTCCTAGCCGTGTAGACTGTAAGTCTACCTTGCACAATAATCAAGTAACGCAAAGGCGTGCCTGTGTTACGCAATTTGTGCCAGAGGATAGGAGCGTTCCTTTATTAAAAAAATGTAATGAGGGGATGCTGGTACAGCATTTGTATTATAGTGGAGGATATGTAGTATGTAGCATAAGCTATCTACTCAAATAGATAGCCAGGTGGCGTTTAACCTAACGAAATGAGTAGGAAACTCATCGAAGCAATCATTTTTTTGTTAGTTAAGTGAGTTATCACACTAGCAATAGAACGATTGTCTAAGCATTTCATATAATGCTACATTAACACCCTTAACGGGGTGTTTTTGTTTTATACCACACAACCTCCATTATAATATAGATACTCCAACTAAGCCCTCATTACATTTTTTATATATGTAGCTCCTAGCCGTGTAGACTGTAAGTCTACCTTGCACAATATATCTTGTGCAAGGTAGACGCTATATTAGAGCTTTTCTGGGTTTCCTGTCTGTGAGCTCATATATCTGTTTTATTATTCTATAATATATTTCTTATGTGTTCTCTATGTTTTGAGTATAAAATCTGATCAGAAATTTATGGATTTTGTAGAATCATATAGTTCTCATTTATTGTATATGACTCCTCTAGCTATAAATATGTAAGAAAATCTGTTTTATTGATCTATATTAGGTCTTAATTTATGTTGGTTTATAGCAGATAGTTATGAATTTGGCTTACCTTAGTGTATAATAATTATTATAGAGCTACAAGGTGAGCTAGGGCCATAGTTGTTCATTTTTGTTCTAAAATGTGTCGATTTTGATCGATATTTTGAGAAAATTGGAGGATTGTTTGAGTTACAAAAAAATAGAGGAGTACTCCTCTGTTTCGTCCTATTGACCTTATTCTATAAATAGTTATAAATTGAGTAATGTGTTTGAAAAACCTAGACTAATAGAGACCAAATATCCTTTTGTTGTAGAGATGTAAATATTGATTCGATGCAAACATTCCTTCCTGTATATAAATTCTTTAGTACACAAATACCACCAGAGGCTGTCATCCATAGACCTGATTTTCTTGAAGAAATAAGACGCACAAAAAGAAGAGTTAACCGAGAGTTGTTGGTATGTCTAGAGAACCCTCATATTGCACCTGTTGTATATACCACTCTTTGGGAACGAAAAGAAGAACATGAATTGTCAAATGAGGAGATGGCTGCCTTTTGATTGTGGATATATAACGTTCTTTTTGAGTGATTTGAAAATATACTTACTAATACTGATCAAGAACCCATTACAAGAAAAGAGCTTATAGAAGTTTTGGAGGAGAATTTCAAAAAAATTGTAGGAATACGTGAAGTTCGTGCATTGACTCGTGAACAAATAATAGATAAAGAAATAGAAGCCATAGATGAAGAAACTGAAGA
The DNA here is from genome assembly GCA_964516785.1 of uncultured Candidatus Peribacteria bacterium. GTDB lineage: Bacteria > Patescibacteriota > Gracilibacteria > Absconditabacterales > Absconditicoccaceae > CAZEYI01. Next base: position 6,211 of record CAZEYI010000006.1, on the reverse strand, counting down.
AAATGGGGAAACTCTTACTACAGAGGATGTACTTTTTTTATCATCACAAAACGAAGAAGAGTCAGAAGAAAGTATCTCTTTATTGGATGCTCATGACAAAGAAGGACAGGTAGTATGTGAAATGATCTATGGAGATAACTATAACCCAAAAATGGAGCCAATTGTTTTGGATGTGTGTGACGCTATACACAAATTGTTTGTAGAGATGTACTACTCTACTCAGAAAGACTCTGAAGCTTTTATAGAGGCTATCTATACTGATCAATTACAGGACATGAGTCTCCAACAACATCGATTGCGCTGGAAATTACATGATGCCTACACTAATGAAAAAGAATACCATCTCGCTAATAAGGATCAAATACATCCTAATATATTTTCTGATAGAAAGGGTGCTATACTTGAAGATCACTTGAGGGCACAAATAGCTCTTATATTAGAGCTTGTTCCACATACAGATCTTGTATATAACGTACAAAATTGAGAAGATTGTTATACGAGTATTGCATCGTATCTCACTCATGTAGATGAGAATAAGAAGGCTGAAATTAACTACTATATTGATGAGTATATTAAGGATGAAATTATACCAAAGGTACAACTCGGTACAGTAGATGTTACGGAGCAGACGCACTGAAAACATAAGCATTATTTCCAAGAAGCCAAAGAAAAAATAGGGGTAGAGTAAGGATGTTAGATAGTATGTAAAAAATAGCGGACGCTCCCCTGTTTTTCTTTTATTTGATACACCTTATTGCTCTTTTTAAATTCTCCACTCTTATTGACATTGTTCTTTATATATTTATAATATTTATCGTGATTGTTTATCAGTCCCTATGTCTATCTTATGATACGTTATAAAGCTGTCCCAATAGATACCTCTAAAATAGATGAACTTACGGAAGATCTTGTTAAGGAGACTAAGTGCCCTTATTCTAGAGTTATTGGCTACCTTAATAAAGTGAACTCTTATTTGACTCCGGATAGATCAAAGATTTTTCATACAATTGTAAATAGTTTAACCAGTAATCTTACTGTCGATAACCGTTCTAAATATATTGATGACACTATTAATCAACAAGATCTTAATGCAAAAAATGCCATAAAAACAAGAACACATATCTATCAAACACTGTATATTCAAAATGAAATATATGAGCTTTTACAACAATGTTTTGTGGTTACGAAAACAAGTCCTTTGTCCATGCTTAAATGATTGGCCAATCATAGCGACCTCACTAATATCTATCAAAGAAAAAACCGAGGAGGATGATTTGTTTCTACCCTGCAACAATTAATAGATCCTACTTTGCAAAAACGAGATAGTAATAAGCTGTTTGATAGAGAAATGATGGGAGTTGAGCATTTTGCTAGTCATCATTCTAGATTGACTAAAGGGGGTGATTTTGATTTTGTTACTCTTATCGAACAAGGTATTAATGATGCAGTCATTTCTGCACGACACATATTGGATACAATGCCAGAACTTTATAAAGAAAAATTTTGAGAATTGCCATCTAGGGAAGAGTATCGTACAATCGTGGAAAAAAATATGAAGCATATTATGCCTCAAGCATCAACTTTGAATCTAGGTTTTTTGGTAGGAATATTGCGTGATGGTTCTCTAGCACATTTGTCTGACTATACCATGAATTATGCTCTTGGCATTACTATAGAAGATTTTGAGCTTGATGATGAATGATTGGCTACAGTAAAGAAACCTTATATTCAGAAAGTAGTACAGAGACTTAAAGATAAGATTGCTGAACGCATAGCTAACGTGCAACAGTATGGTAATCATTATGCTTTTGAGCAACAAGTACGTTTAGGTTGTCCTGCTATGAAAGCAAAGACGAAGGATGGCAAAAGAGTTACAGACCAATTTATAGACGACATTTTGCAGTTATTGGACGAAATATATTTCCCTTACTGGGAGAAGTAGTATTTATCTATATCTATGAAAATTATGCGTAATAGAGCGGCTCCTATTGATATAGACACTATAAAAAAGGATAGCCAAGAGTTGGCTAAACAGACTGCATGCCCTTATACTAAGGTAGTAAAATACATGAATGGAGTTAGTGATTCAATGACTACTGATAGAGTTTGAGGTATTGTAAAATTTATTGCTGATCTTATAAGTAATACATTTAAAAGACAGCGCTCCAACGAATATATCAATAAGTATGTACAAGAACAGAACCTAGGAGTATTGAGTTCTCTCAAAATGCATAAGCAAATATGTGATGTGATTCTGCTACAAGAAGAGGTGTATCCTCTGGTACAAAAAGCACTCACCGATGTAATTGCCGAATTACAACCTTTGTCTCAAACTACTAACTTACAAGATCAATACTCTAGGTTTGAACGAGGAACAAAGTTTGCTATGACTTTCCAAACAAATGTTATACAGGCTTTAGATGTTCGACAGGAACAAAAGTTTTCCAACAAAAATGATGTAGATTTTTTTAATAATGCTGTTGTCGCTTCTCGCTATACTCAAATGTTTAAGGGTAATCCAGATCTCAACTTTGGATATATACTTGCGCAAGGATCATGCGATGGTTTCATGATGGTGTGGAATGTCATAACTGCTCTACCTGATCTTTATAAAAAGAAGTATGGTAGATTACCCACTAAGGCAGAATATTTAGAGCTTATTAGTAAAAACCTTAGGACAGTTATTCTTCCTTTGGCAACGACTAACTTATTGTTTGTTACTGAAGTTGTGCGTCCAGTAGACATGGGTGGTCGTTATGAATATTTCATTAATAATGCTTTAGAAATACATGATCAGAATTTCTCACTAGATGACAAGGATTCGTTAGTTGCAAATCAGCATTATTTACAACAAGTATCTCACAGAACTTTAGGTGCAGTGCAAGAATATATAGATGTACAACAAGAGTCTGGATCTAATTTTTTGAGCGATACTCATATACGTATGTGATGTCCTGCTATGAGAGCTCAGACTGCTGACGGCAAAAGAATTACTGAACAATTTATACAAGATGTATTGGCTCTTCTGGACACAGTTTACTTCCCTTACTGGGAGAAGTAGAAAACTTATATTATATAAAAAAACAGAGGAGTACGCTCCTCTGTTTTAATTTTTATCTATTTGTAAAAAATTATCATCTTCTGAAATATCGATTATTGTTGCTGTCTATTTGATTTCCAACAAAATTATTTTCTTTCATAAATATCATTAATTTCTCTTTATATGCAGATTTTGGACTTATCTCAACTAAAATGTCTAAAATTCTGTTTTTTTCTAAGAGTTTCTTCATCCCTTGGAGAACAAATAATTCGTATCATTCTACGTCTAGAACTATTGTACCTACTCTATTCTTTACTTCAGATCGTATGCTACTGACATCATCAAATGGTGTGACGTTTACTTTTATATTTTCTGCTAAGGCTAATGAATAGGAGTCTAGTACATTATCTAGATAACTCGCTCATTCATGGAACCTAAAGACATGCATTTCTTCCTCTTTATGTTCTGCACCTAAGGCGGTGTTAAATGTATGTACTCTGTCAGTTACGTTTGATAGATATATATTTTTTTGTAATTTGTCATATACACGAGGAATTGGTTCGAAAGCCAATACGTTGTATCACATATTTGCTAATTCGATCGTCCATCTTCCTACATTTGCTCAGGCATTTATTACTACATCTTGCCCATTCTGCATATGCTCTGCTTGTCTCTGTTTGATAATATTTCTTATAGCTTGCTCATATGTAGGATGGAATCTTCTCCAGGCATCAAAGGTCTCAGCTTCAAATGTACCAAAAGGAGTTTTGAATACATGTGGGGATGCTAAGTTTGTAGCTAGTTTACGTACTGTATCAACAGAAATGATCTTTTTGGCTGCAGCTATATCTAAGGTCCCTAATAACGCATGTTTTGCAGCAAAAATAGGATTCCCATTATAATATATTGGATATCATATCTGGTTCTTTAGATTTTCTGCTATTATAGGAATATTCATAGTTATTTTGTATCACAACAAATTCTTTGAGTATAAAAATTAATAAGTCAATATCCAAACAAAATGGATATAATACAAAACAGAGAAATAATTACTCCTCTGTTTCAAGAAATATTATATTCTCCTACTTGCCCTTAGCAGCATATCTGAAACATAGAGCTGCCATTATCCATATGAGAACAAAAAATAGATTACGTGTTAGTATTTCTATTGCACCACCTTCTCTAAAGGTAGTAGCTCCTTGCCACATAAGTAAGCCAATGATAGGGGCTACAAACTGAGCTGCAGCAGTGACATACATTGCACGTTCTGATCATTTGGAGTTGAACTTTGCAACAATACCTCATCCGAGTGCTATAAGAACGATGAGAAAGAATAATATATTGATAGGGTTATCTTCTCAACCAATGAAACCTACAGCAAGATTTCACCAGATAATTGCAAAACATCCAAACATAGCTAATCCAACACCGGTTTTATAGAATTTACTAGTTGATTTTCTCGTTATAAGCTCCCAGATAAGTAAGGTAGAAAAAATCATCACGAAAGCTGCAACGAAGCCCATAGGACCCCAGTTCCATCCATCAATATAAAATTCGCCGTAGAGAGGGAATAATAATAAGAGGATTGTTATAAGTAAGGGACGAAGAGCGATTTTGTAATTCATTCAAATGTGTTAGCATCTAAAAGGTAGAGATGCAATTGCCTTTTGTTGCAACTCCATAATACAGTTGCTTTAGGGTACATCAAGAGAGAAAATATGATACAAAAAAACAGAGGCCTACTCCTCTGTTTTTCCCTACTATAATTTATTTTCTTAATAAAGTTTTTGCTTTCATCATCATAAGCATCACATAACCTCTTAATTCTACCATGTAAGGTTCATCTATCTTATCCATGATGTTTGTTTTTTTCAGGATATTGAGATGATTCTGATATCGAGGTCTGCTATCACTCATAGGAATGTTATATTTGGGACCGAATATGAGTCTTGAAAATACCGTACCAAACTGTGCTCTATTTACCAGTTCGTTTGGATTGAATATAGTAGCTGGAGTTCCATCTTGTTCAAGCCCCATTAATCCTAATTGACATGCTATCTTCATATAGAATTGCATCTCCGTAGACTCATTACTTACATCATTAAATGTGCATATTCTTGTAGTATCTGGTTTCATTCCCAATACTTTTGTTGCATAGACGGTTAAGAACTTTGCAAGATATTTTCTCAAAACTGGACCATACATATCTGCTTGACAGACATCGGTAGCAGAAGTGACTCCCAAATCAAATGCGAGATCATATGCTAACACAAGTTCGTTGCTTACATTACATGTGTTTGTTGTGCCTGTGACCGTTACTGTTCATGTATTCTCTACTGTTGTTGGCGTTGTAGGTGTTCCACATATACCATCATAATAACTTGGTGAGAAATCTCCTGTTGGACAGTTATCTTTTGGAGTAGATGCTGATCATCCTCCCCCACCTCATCCTGATGGTGTCGGTGTATTGGTTGTAGATGAAACAGTAAACAATGAGAAGTGAGTTGTTTCTATTTCTATAATATGGTCGCTTATTCTCGTTGCCGGTATTACTTCTCGTGTTACTCATCGATCACTAGAAGCTTTTGCTGATACAGTATTACCTAGGACATTATCTACATACATTCTTATTTTCACTGGTTGTGATAGATCCAGCCTCACATCTTCGCATGTGTCGCTTATCAACATTATTGCTTCTAGATCGTTTGTAATCCGGTTAGGATTATTAAATTCTTCTACTGCTTCCTCACTACTCAAGTATTCTGGACGTTCTAATCATCCATTACCACCATGGCATGATTCTGAAGGTGTGAAAATCAGTCCTTCTGGTAGGAATACTTGTACTCTTGCATCATCAGAACTGAATATAATGTTTTCAGCAATAGTAAATGTATTATAGAAATCTAAATCTACACCTGTTGTTAACCATCCTGTTTGTGTAAAGAATGAGTCTGGATCATTTGTTATATATCATCTATGTATTAGTACATCTTGCAGTAATTCTCCTGTTGCTGGTAGTATAATCGAATTCCTTAGCAAAGTATTTAATGTGTTTGTTTCACTGTTGTTTAATGGAATATCATCCTGATCTGTTGATAGGGTTGTCGTTAATGATATCTGATTATTGGTATTATATTCTGTTGCTCAAGATATACCTTCGAAAGTTCCATC
>CAZEYI010000005.1:0-14946 GCA_964516785.1 uncultured Candidatus Peribacteria bacterium | reverse complement strand
TTGATAAAAACGAAGACCTTACTCAGGTAATATCTGAACTCAGCAAGTATTACTATCATCTCAAAAAAGCTTCGGAGAAGACCAAGGAACTCGTCAAATATCTGAGTTCTCCTGATGAAAGCATCGAAGAAAAGATGCAACAATATGCACTCGAAGCAGGCAACAAAAATATGAGAGAAGAAGAAAAAGAGTTTTTCTAATATTGCGATACGATGGCTTACGACAAAAAACATATAGCATCCTTGGATGTGGCTGACTGATACAACAAGTTAGCCAAGCAGTACAAAGAACACCACAAGCACTTGGATAGTTTTGAAAAAGGTGTTTTTTTGCGCTTCTTGCCGAGAGATTTGACGAAGAAAAATGTGGTGGATCTGGGCGCAGGCGATGGAAGACTGTATCGCTTTTTTGAGAATATAAAAGTCTGATCATATACTGCCTGTGATGTCGCAAGTGATTTGCTTTCTCAGCACCCTGGCAAAGATGTTAAAAAAATCGTATGCAATATCGAAGAAACACTCCCCTTTGATGATGGATACTTCACGGTTGCTTTGAGTTTCTTTGTATTGGAGCATATCGATAATATCCAATGACTTCTCCAGGAAGTCTATCGCATATTGGAAAAAGATGGCGAATATATTATCGGACACTTTATACAGAGACGTCAGTTTATCCACAAGCTAGGAAACGAAAGTTTTAAGATAAATCAGTTTCAATATAGTGCTGATCAGATCAAAGACATCGCTACAGAGATAGGATTTACGGTACATGTAGAAGAGATTTATGAAAGAACTGTGTTGATCTGATATATCATCGTGTGTATAAAGAATTAGCATATAAAGGATTATACAATATTCATATCGTAATAATTGCAATGACCAAATATGTACATATATTTCTCCTCCTGCTCGTCGTTGAAATGACAACTAGCGTGGCAAGTGCTTTTACGGTGCATGATAAGACTGTTATCGAGATATCCCTTAAAGATTATGAGCTCCAAACATGGGTAGGCAAGCCTGTGAGCAGCGTCCTAGATCAGACCAGAAAAATGGGAGCTAGTGTTGGGATCAATGGAAGTTTTTTCTGTCCTGCAGAATCCGCGTATCGCTACTGTGGCGCGGATGGTAGTACTACGAGTGATAGAATCGTCGCTGGAGAAGTATATAGCAAATATCGAGATGATACAGGGGAAAGAGGTATCTTGGGTGTAACCAAAGACAACAAAGCGCTCTTTGTACAGAACAATGAATGGCAATGATATATGGGCAATAGCAATAGTGGTAGGATCAATGACATCTATTATGGGATCAGTAATTTTCCCATACTCTTGGATAAGGGAGTGGACAGAACAGAAGAATCGCCAAACCTCATTAGCAAACAGATGAACACCGCAAGTAAAAAAGCATTTATCTGTACCAATGAGACGGGCGATACGATCTATATGTGATATGTAACCATATGATCTATCTACGAGATGCCTGAGTATATCAAAGAAAAATATGGGTGTTACTATGCTATCAATCTAGATGCTGGAGCAAGTAGTGCTTTGGTTGTGAATGACAAGCATCGAGTATGACCTGGAAGAGATGTGTCTGATGGATTTGTGGCAGTTCCTAAGCCTGAATTTATCAACCCTCAAGTAGAAAAATACATACTAACGACCAAAGAAAAAATCGCACTCAAAGCCATTACCGATCTCTTTGTTGAAGAATTTATGATCAAAGGAATACAACACAAAGACGAGACTATCCAGAAACTCAAACTTATCGAATGATCAAAGAGATTGTGGGCACTTGTACCACAAAGAGCTTTTGTAAGAGCACTTATCAAAGAATTGGAACCAGTGACCATAAAGGATGAAGCATATGGGTTTTCCAGTACTCCTAATCAGTAAAAGATACCTTGCAGTCTCAGCTCTTTTTGTTACATAGGAAACAGAAAATATTTTTTTACTGGTGCACCAAAAATGGATCACAAAAAAGTGCTACACGAGCTTATCCAACTCTGGAAAGACAATAAGGTATTTGAAAAATCAATCGAACAAAGACCTGAAGAATTAGAGATAATCACTTATGATGGCCCTCCTTTTGCATCAGGAACGCCACACTATGGACATGGATTAGTATCTATCATGAAGGATGCGCTTGCAAGATACAAAACGATGCAATGATATAGAGTCGAAAGAAAATGGTGACGAGATTGTCATGGTTTGCCCGTAGAAAAATTTGTGGAAAAGCAATTGGGTATTGATGGGAAGAAGGATATCGAAAATAAATTGGGTGTTGAAAAGTTCGTGGAGGCATGTAGAGCAACGGTCAATAATGTAAACGATGAGTGGAGAATATTTGTCGATATGGTCTGAAGATGGGCCGATATGGACAATGCATACTTCACGATGGACCTAGACTTTATGGAGTCTGTGATGTGGGTATTTTCTAAGATGTATAAGCAAAATTTAGTGTACAAAGGCTTTGCTATCCAATGATACTGTCCGAGCTGTGCTACCGCTCTCTCCAATTCAGAGATCAATGATGGATATAAGGATAGACAGGATCCTGCTATTACTGTGAAATTTCAAGTTATAAATTCTGGAAATCCTGCTGTCGGACAGACCTGTGATGGGCATACATGTTATGTGCAGTGAGTCATCAAAGATGAGAATGGACGTATGTTATCGTTGTTTAATAAAAAACACAATAGTCGACAATTCCCTGGTGGGAAGATAGAAAAAGGCGAAAAAGCTGACGTTGCTCTTGCGAGAGAAATCGAAGAAGAACTTGCAGTCAAAGCAACTATCGGCAAGCATATTGGTGATAAAAAAGTTATCATGGATGGTGAAGCATGTTGTATCCATCTGTATGAGGCTACTATCACAGGAGATCCTGTCATACAAGAAAAGAAAAAGCATGCATATATAGATTATGTAGAACTTGTCGATGCAGACAATACTCGATGATATGGATATAGAGTCTTGCACGCAGTGATGACTGATGATGGTGATGTCATGCGTTTCAAGGACTTATTGGCATATCAACAAATTCAAAAACATACGCTCTGAGACTTACCTATGTATCTCTTGGCGTGGACTACGACTCCCTGGACACTACCAAGCAATATGTTCTTGGCGGTAGGTAGCCAGATAGATTATGTACAGATTTTTGATGTCCAGACCAAGGAATACTATATCCTAGCCGAAGCATTGTTATCTACGTATTACAAAGAACCTGAAAGCTATGTGGTGCTGTATAAGATAGCATGAAAAGACTTGGTAGGACTAAAATACAAACCATTGTACGAGTTCTATCACCAATCTGCAACAATCAAGCAAGAATATAAAGACAAAGTACATCGCGTACTTGCTGGCTCATTTGTGAGTACAGAAAGTGGTACAGGTATCGTGCATATAGCTCCAGCATTTGGGCAAGATGATTTTGAAGTCGTCGCACAAGAATTCCCAAGACAAGACGCAAAGGATTGGTTGTTTATGCCGATCGACGACTATGCTGAATTTACTGATGCGGTAGCTCCTCGAAAAGGGACGAGAGTCTATGAGGCGAACAAAGATATCATCCAAGACCTCAAAAATCGCCAACTTATCGTGACCAACAAAACATATGACCACAGTTATCCACACTGTCGAAGATGTGATACGCCACTTATTTACAGAGCTATGAATTCCTGGTTCATCAAAGAACAAAGCATTGCACAAAATACTATCCCTGCGCTCAATAATATTACCTTCGTCCCTGAAACAGTAAGAAATAGATTTCGTGATGTATTGAAATCTGCACCAGACTGGAATATCTCCAGAAATAGATATCGATGAGCACCTATCCCTGTCTGGGAATCACAAGATGAGAAAAAAAATCATATTGTAGTGGATAATCTAGAAACATTGTTTCAATATACCAAATCATGATCCAGCAATATTACGAAAAATATCTTTGTGAGACATGGGCATTCAGAACATAATATTGAACATCGCCACGAGACCTATGGTCGTTCTCATCTCACACAAAAGGGGGAAAAACAAGCGAGTGGTATTGTAAAGAAAATCAAGAAGAGCCTGAATGCTGCGCAAGATTTTGTTATCATCGTTTCTCCACTCAGAAGAACCTGGCAGACAATGCATCCATTTATGCAGGATCTGTTTGATGTGAAGACGATGAAGAACTTGGAAAAGGCATACGATGAATGTGAAACCTTGTATCGTGAGCTATGGGATAGTGGGAAGTTGGTAAAACACCTACACTCCAATAAAGAAAAAAACTTCTTCCATTTGTGAGAAAATGTATATGTCGACTTCCGTATCACGGAGCCACTTTTACCAGAGCTGGAATGAGAAGTAGATACACTCATCCAAGAATGGACTGATCAAAAATTTAGTCCAAGTGGCGAATCGACAATCGATGTGTACAACAGATTACATCAATTCCTTTGTGAGACAAATAGTCTTTTCCAAACACAAACTATTATCGTTGCTTCACATGAAGATCCTATCATGCTGATGGTCAAGGCACATAGAAATTTTGATTTTACAAAACAGCACAAAAAATATTCTCCAAGCAATGCAAGTGTATGGACACACTACTGGGACAATACAAGAAACTGTGAAGTAGATCTCCACAAACCTTATGTGGATAATTACTGGTTTACACTCAAGGATACTACCTATAAGAGAATATCTGAAGTATTGGATTGTTGGTTTGAATCTGGATCTATGCCATACGGACAGGTACATTATCTCTGAAGCAAATCAGACAACAAACTTCTCTATCCTGCTGACTTTATTATCGAAGGATTGGATCAGACAAGATGATGGTTTAGAACGCTGCATGTCTTGGGACAAGGATTGTTAGAAGAAAATGCGTTCAATAATGTTATCATCAATGGACTCATACTTGCCTCTGATGGTAAAAAGATGTCCAAGAAGTTAAAGAATTACCCTGATCCACAAGAGTTGTTCTACAAATATGGTAGCGATGCATTTAGAATGTTTGTCCTCTCTTCTCCTGCCGTAAGGGCCGAACCCGTAAGAATGGGTGAATCACATATCGAGCAAACATACAAAGATTTTACCGCTCCATTGCTCAACGCATACAATTTCTACTCTACTTATGCTGCGATAGATAATTTTGTCGCTCATACTACGAGAGTATATGCTCTCGCAGATACTACTATCCCAAGTGAAATAAGCACCACGGACTATCTGCGTATGGATCTGGATGTGGTAGTAGATTGTAGTGAAAATGCTGATACAAGCTGATGTACACAGGTACAGATGTTGTATAAAACACTAGCAAACAAAAAGATAATCATATCTCATAACTGTCCTCTCAGCGATCCCACACAACGATACGAATCATTGCTCCAGGAACACGCTGGCAAAAATGTTCTTATTATTACAAAACAAAAAACGTTGGAATCCTTGCGACATAGTTACTATGGTATGTCGTTTATTGCAAATGCTGATGTATGAGTAGTCCCATTACCGACCTATCGCATCACTCGTGATATGGATAGATGGATACTTGCTGAATTGCACGATACAGCTGCAGACGTCGAATCTGCTATGGAGTGATATGTCCTGGATGGAGCTGCAAACGCTTGTCTGGATTTTATAGAAAAACTTACCAACCGATATATTAGAAGATCGAGAAGAACATTTTGGGCATCAGGTATGGATGCCGATAAATTGTCAGCGTACAATACTATCGCTTATGTCTTGGACTATTATGTCAAACTTATTGCTCCATTTGCGCCATTTGTATCTGAACATCTCTGGCAAGACATACACAAAAAGCAAGGATGATTTACATCAGTGCATCTGCAACATATGCCTGTATCGTGCAAGCACTATGTGGATCAAAACCTCTTACATGAAATTGATCTAGTGAGAAAAATTATATCATTGGGATTGGCACTCAGATCCAAACATAGTATCAAGATCAAGCAACCTCTGCAGCGCATGGATATCGCATTGGAATAAACAATCACTTGCACTAGCATATCAATACTCTATATAGTAGATAACTTTATATTCTATCTTGTCATATGCCAACAAAAAAGACTGTCATCAAAGGCGCAAAAGTAGCAGCTAGCGAAGTAGCTGCAGCAGCAAAGAAAGCTGAAAAGAAAGCAGAAGGATGGTTCGCTAATGTAAAGCTTGAGGACAACATCCACATGCTCATTGGTGTGATCTTGCTCGTTGTTGGTTTGTACCAATTGAGACAATGGATCTTGGGTCTTGTACTCATCATCTTGGGTATCTTGTTTGTGACTGGTTACTTTGAAAAGAAGGCAAAGAAATAAGCATCGTAGAATATACAAAAAAGAACATCCAGTCGGATGTTCTTTTTTTGTTTATGCTGCCATTGCTGTAGGTTCTGGAGTATCTTGCTGGTGTGTATTCATAGTAATTTCTTTGGGCTGTTTTTGGCGGTCTCCTTCTATATACGGATATCCAGATGCTGTATGTCAAGGCTCTGGTGCGGTAAGTGCATCCAACAAGTCAGCAGATTTTTCTTCGGTAATTTTTTTTCGTCAAAATATAGACTTAATTTTATTGACGAAATTTGATAATCATTCTCTCAAAACTCCCATTATAATAATACAGGATAAACAACAATTGATTATAGTCTCTGATCCAGGATAATGCAAATTTATGTACAATTCCCTCGGCGTTGTAAATCATCAGCAGATCGCTAGTATCTCCTATGTCTAATACTTTTTCGTGAAAATGTCTCAACTCACCGATTACATTGTATCCAATACCGATATCGTCGACATCGTCTCACGTTATGTGAAGCTCAAGAAGTCGTGAAGTAATTTTTCTTGATTGAGTCCTTTTCAAGCAGAAAAAACTCCATCGTTTATGGTGTCCCCACAGAAGCAAATATTCAAAGATTTCAGCTCCTGACTGGGGGGAAATGTGATCACATTCATGATGGAGATCGAAAAGGTAGATTTCCTTGATGCGGTCAAAATGATAGCAGAATACGCTCGTCTAGATATCAGCCAACATTTAAACAATCCAGAACAATCTGCAGTCCATGCTGATGAAAAAGAAAAGATCAAAAGACTCCATCTCTTGGCGCAGCAATTTTTCCAGGATCATCTAGCAAAAAGCTTGGATGCAAGAAGGTACTTGGAGGACAAAAGAAAACTCGATCCTATCGTGAGTGAGACATTTGGCGTCTGATATGCTCCTGATAGTCACTATGAACTCGTGCAATATTTGAAAAAACATGGATTTACCGATGGAGATATTATCGATGCATCCTTGGCCAAAAAAGGACAAAGCGGCGATAGTTATAGCTTCTTCCGTCATAGAATCATGTTCCCGATCCGTGATCATATGTACAATATCATCGGCTTCGGAGGCAGAGTTATAAACCCTGAAGATAAGCCAAAATATCTCAACAGCGCTGATCACAAAGCGTATGACAAATCCAAAACTCTCTATGGTCTCGATGTACTCAAAAAGTATATCAAGGAGCATAATAAAATCATCGTCGTCGAATGATATATGGATGTCATTGCGCTCTATAGACTCGGATTTCCTATCGGAGTTGCTACCTGTGGGACTGCGATTACCGAGCAACATGTGAAGATGCTCAAAAGATACAGTGACAACATCATCTTCTTGTTTGACAATGATCAAGCTGGTTTGCAAGCTACAATCAGAGGGCTCAAATTAGCATATGAACAAAATATTTTCCCTAAAATCCTCCAACTCCCTACTGGATACAAAGATGTCGATGAATTGGCAAATATAGACAATGGAAAAGAGTTATTTACCCAAGCATTGGACAATGTGCAGGATGCGTTTGTTGTACTGTTTGAAACACTGAAGAAAAATGATGACTGGAATTCTCCCGTTGGGAGACAGAAGATTGTGAATGCGATGTTTGCCATCATCATGGCTATCGATAGCACGAGCATCCAATCACATTATCTCCAAGTCTTGGCTCAAGAATTATGAATAGCATTTGAAATTATCCTGCCGCAGTACAAGAAATACATCAAGACGGAAGGCAGACTTTCTACCCAACAGCGCGCTATAGACAATATTCATAAACCTTATGAACCTGATAAAGATACCATCATAGCAAGTTTGGTATATAGCGATTTCTTGGCTAGCTTAGAATGATCTGAACATCTCTTGGCATTTCTGCAACGTTGTGGAACGATGCTCCAAGAATGATTACTTCATGATGTGGCCCATAAAAAAAATCTAGAGAACGACACTATACAAACACTCAATGAAACCCAACTCTGGCGAGAAAAAAATCGAGATGAAGTAGCTAGCGATGAGAAAAGAATTCAAATAGTGAAACAGATCATCGGCAAAATCATACAAGACTATATGAGACAGATACAAAAAAATCCTCATGTAAGTCATGAGGATAAGGCTGCGATTATGAAGACGATGAGTAATGTTTGGAAGGCATAAAACTACTACCCATACACTTCCATAATATAATATAAGATCATCCCCAATGCGCCGAAGCTATACTTGGTTCCATTAATTTCAATTTCAGCACCACCGACTTGTGGATTAGGATTGACTTCCTTGTCGCCAAAGTTGTAGAGTGTTAGGATAATTCCGGGCTTTTGGGTAATATCAACACCAGCATTGGTCCAGTTATCAAGTATCATCTTGATGAGTCATCAGATATACAATATCTGGTAATAGAAATCATTGGTCTGTGTGAGTCTGGAAATTCTGGCGTTGGTATATTGGGTCGGTAAATATCATTCTGGATAGACGAAATACGTACTATATATATCAGGATAATTGGTATAAAAATAGTCCTCTATCCTCATTGCAGTCGCTTCTTTGATACCTCATATACCATAGCTCATCTGCGACATCACCATGATAAACTTATTGGACTTGATGATGTTTTTGATATATCATCTATAGGTATAAAATCATCTGATCTGTTCGGTCATAATTGCTGCTCTTATAATGTTTGGATCAACGCCAAACAATGTTGCGACGCTCTGGATATGGTCTCTGTACATATTGTCTGCATCGACATATATCTTGCCAAACAAGTATTGAAATTCTTCATCAGCAGTAAAATTTGTCTGCAGTGACATGATACCAATCGGTGCAGGAATTGCGTTCTCTATAGACTGTAATATAGCCACCAATCATTTGTAATCTTTGTTGTTAATGAATGTATACAGCTCCTGCCATGTGGCTGAAGCTTGATTGGAAATGCTCAGAGAATTTAAAAGATAGTTATTGATGATGGGCAGATCTTGGAGGAATTGATTGTATGTCTCCAGTCACTTACTAATCAAATAACGTGCTACATTTCCATCTATATTTCCGTTCTCTACCTCATACATCACATAGGGGGCGGCATCTATACTATCTTGTTTGATATCTATGGTCTGGATAGATTTGGTCGTGTTTTGGAGTGTGTTTCATTCGATTTTGCTAGCTACTTGTATAGCTCCAAACAATCACTGATACTGTAAATCCTCTAGGCCGTCTTTGGTAGAAGCTATGACCTGTGCAGCTTGGACAGGTGCTGCAGTATGTTCTTTGTAGGTCTGCATCTGTTCGGCGATACTTTTGGATTTGGTAATATTTTCATAGTTGTAATAAAAATATGTCCCCAAGCATATCGTGATGATAGCCTGGATAGCAAGTGTTCGTTTGACTCACTGATAGAATGGGTTCATGGATATATATCAATGTGAAGTATGAAAATTATATGGTTCAAAGCTCTTTTTGTCAAATTTGTTGCTTTCAAAACCTATAATTATATTGTGGAGTTAAATTATTTTATATACTAGATCGTACATGAAAAAAATATTATCTCTCTTAGTTATGATCAGTATCTTATCTTCATGAGTATTTACTTATGCAGTCGATATCGATTGACGATGGGACTCCGCTTCAGCATATGAGTTTTCCAACAATCAAAAAATTAATAGAGTTTTGCAATATGTTCGAGATTGATGAATGGATAAACTTGATCTTTTAATATATGTCATAGATAATCGTCTTCTGCTGCAACCGAATCTCTCCTCTGATAGATTAGACCTCTACAGTAGACTATCTAATTCCCTCAAGTTTATGGAGGGCAATCTACAAAAAACACGAGAATCTAATGGTAAAAAATATATATCATTTGATTTCTTCTCTTTACCTAACTCTAAAGAAGAGGCAAAGGGTTGGGTTAGTCCTAGTAAGAATATTAATAAATCAACTAAATGAAGAACTTATGAACTAGATGAAAACACAAGTTTTATCGTTTTCAAAACAACAATAAATCCGGATGCTGAACGATCATCCCAGCTTATGACTGGTATCTTATACAATGAATGGCTGACATTTTGATGTGAATCAAACCCTTCTTATATGTGAAATTGCCCATCAGGCGATGGAGAACAGTGAGCCCAGGGATGGTATAGTATATCGTTTAAAAATCAGAAAATAAAAACTGTGAGTGAAATGTACTCAGATTAATTTTTTTCTACTTCTTTCTCCTCAAACATCTTACCTCTCGCTTCTTTGACGGTAATTTGCTTACCATCTTTTTCGTAGACAGAAACTATTTTTTGTTCGATACCGAGGTATTGCATGCCGGCTATTTGCATGAGTGTATGGAGTTGTGTAATCAATCCAGGTTGCAACATTCTGACTGAAGCGGTGTGGAAGGTATTATGATCGAGATCATCAGTCTTGCGCTTAGTGATTATAACAGCATCCAAGAAGCCGCGTTTTTCTCTATATACTTCTGATATCAAGATACAGCCATTTCATTCATGTGTGTCGTTGTAGATATAATCAGTGATATATTCTCTTTTGATGAGTTCTCCAAAGTCCGATCTCTTGGCATTTAGCAACAATGTATATTCGTGTGTCTGAGCTATAGAGTGCAATATTTCATAATTATTTTCCACAATAAGATCTGCTCTAGTTTTTTGTGGTTCTCCATACAATCTTCGCATCGGGAATACTTTACCTAGCATGGTAACTATCATATCCACTGGTTCTTTGACTCTTTGTTGGTCTCTGATGATACGTCTAAATATCATCTCCTCCATATGTGAATCCACATATATTTTGAATGGAGCATTCACGTCATTTAATTCTGCGATAGTGTATAATCATTCGACAATAATGAAATCAGCAGATCCATTAACGACCTCACTTGCTACTCTTCTCCTTTCGACAAAAGAATATTTTGGCAATGTTGTTTTGCCTGTGGTGATATATTCATCAATATTTTTTTGCAACAAATCGTAATCAATCAGATTTGGATGATCAAAGGTACCGTAGAGCAGATATTTGATGCTGCTCAAATTGCCATAGTAATCATCAGAGGATATACTTAGTACTTTTTTACCTTTTTTCTCAAGATCCTCTTGCAACAACTTGGCAAAGTATGACTTACCTGATGCAGATGCACCAGCGATATAAATCAGCTTTTTGCCTGATTGTTCTAAGAGTGCTGTAATAGCGGACATTTGCTCAATCGTCAGTGTAGCCATATCCAGGAGTATATAATAAACACTTAAGTATAGTCCTGGAGCTTTATTTTGTCAAATTTTGTAAAGGACAAAAATCTCTTGCAAAATTATTTTTGGTATGTATAATAGCACGTGTATATGTAGTGTGCTATTTATATCATAACAATAAGATATATGAACTTTCAAAAATTTACTGTCAAAGCTGCCGAAGCAGTACAAGAAGCGCAACAATTAGCGCAAGCAAGCCAACATAGTACTATCGATATCCCTCATCTTTTGCTAGCAATGACCAAGCAAGCAGATGGATTTGTCCCTGGTATTATCAAAAAAGCTGGTGCTACCGTGCAATCTGTTGACCAAGCTACTGTACAGGAGATGCAAAAACTACCTCGTGTACAATGAAATGCGCAAATTTCTATCACACAAGCGCTCAATAGCGCATTCAATGAAGCTGAAAAAATGATGCAATCTATGGGAGATCAGTATCTCACCACTGAGCATCTTTTCCTAGCTATACTCAAGTGATCTCATCCTCTGGTGGCAATGCTCAAAGACCTCCAGATCACATTTGAGGTGGCTAAAAAAATAGTAGACGAGCAAAGAAATGGACAAACTATCACGTCCCAAGATCCAGAAATGACACTGGATGCTCTGGAGAAATATGGGAAAGATATTACCAAACTTGCTGAAGAAGGTAAACTAGATCCAGTAATTTGAAGAGATGAAGAAAGCAAAAGAGCTATACAAATACTCTCCAGAAGGACCAAAAATAATCCAGTTCTCATCTGAGATCCTGGGGTAGGTAAAACTGCTATCATCGAGCTATTGGCCCAAAAGATAGTAAAATGAGATGTACCTGATATATTGAAGAACAAAAAAATTATCGAGATCGATATGGGAGCCCTCATGGCAGGAAGTAAGTTTAGAGGTGATTTTGAAGAAAGACTCAAGGCCGTACTCAAAGAAGTAGAACAATCAAATGGACAGATTATCCTCTTTATCGATGAACTACATATGGTCGTCTGAGCCGGCAAAGCTGAGTGATCTATGGATATGGGCAATATGCTCAAACCAGTATTGGCTAGAGGGCAGATCAGAGTTATCGGTGCAACGACGATCAATGAATATAGAAAATATATTGAAAAAGATGCAGCATTGGAGAGGCGCTTCCAACCTGTCATGGTCAACGAACCACAGAGAGATGATGCTATAGCAATTCTCAGAGGTATCAAAGATAATTACCAGACACATCATGGCGTCAAAATAGCAGACAACGCGGTCGTAGCAGCAGTAGATCTCAGCTTGAAATATATTCCTGATAGAAGACTGCCAGACAAAGCGATCGATCTGATCGATGAAGCTGCAGCAGCAGTCAAAATGGGCATGACAAGTATGCCTGATGACATACTCAAATCTGAAAGAAAACTCACACAACTTGAAGTAGAGAGACAGGCTCTTGTTATAGAAAACAACAGTGAAAACGCGGCGAGAATCGGCGAATTAGATAAAACAATAGCTGAAGTAAAAGAATCATACAACGCAGCCAAATCATCACGGGAAGCTGATAGATCTTTGCTCATTGTTGCAAAAAATATTAAGGAAGAAATCATGAAGCTCGAACACGAAGCATCTATCGCAGAGAAACAGACCGATTACAATAAGGTAGCAGAAATTATGTATGGTACCCTACCACAAAAAAGGAAACAATTGGAAGACATAGAGACAAGAATCGAAAGTTCCAAAAAAGAAGGGAATATCATACTCAAGGATCTGGTCGAAGAAGAGGATATTGCGGCTATCATATCTAGATGGACTGGCATACCCGTATCTAAATTATTGCATAGTGAAATGGAAAAACTTGCTCATTTGGAAGAGTATCTCAGCAAAGAAGTGATCGGACAAGATGTGGCTGTCAAAACCGTATCCAACGCAATCCGCAGAGCAAGGGCTGGACTCAAAGATGCGAACAAACCTATATGATCATTCTTATTCCTTGGACCAACCTGAGTCGGTAAGACAGAATTAGCCAAAAGTTTGGCGCGCTTCTTGTTCAATGATGAGAAAGCAATGATTAGAATAGATATGTCTGAGTATATGGAAAAACACGCCGTATCCAGACTTATCGGTTCTCCTCCAGGATATGTCGGACATGAGGAAGGTGGCCAACTAACCGAAGCTATTAGACGTAAGCCATATTCTGTAATCTTACTTGATGAGATAGAAAAATGACACCCCGAAGTGTTCAATATTTTGTTGCAATTGTTGGATGATGGAAGACTCACTGATAGCAAAGGAAGAACTGTAGATTTCAAACATGCCGTGGTCATTATGACGAGCAATGTATGATCACAGATCATTATGGACAGATTATCTGATATGCACAAAGACACTGACAATAGCGACGAAGATATCTTGGCAAAAGAAGTAAAAAAGGTCGCAGCCAAAAGAGAAAAGAAGAAAACATCTACAGAACCATTGAGTCTAGAAAAAGACATCATGCCACTCCTCCAGCAATACTTTAGACCTGAGTTCCTCAATAGAATTGATGATATAATCTTATTCAATCCAGTCAATAGGGCTATGCTCTATCAAATAGTAGGCATACAACTAGAGCAAATCAAAAAGATGTTACATCATGAGAAAAATATCACACTCACGGTAAGCGCCAAAGCGTTTGAATACATCGCGGATAAGTGACGAGATCCACAGTTTGGTGCTAGACCACTCAAGAGAGCTATACAAAGATATGTACTTGATGAATTAGCTATGTGTATCATAGAATGAAAATTTAGAGAATGAGATGACGTAAAGATCGACGTGAAAGATGATAAACTTATATTTAAAAACTAATGTAAAAGGGCGGCCGTGGAAACACGACAGCCCTTTTTCCTTTTTATAATTTGCTAGTAGAGCATATTTTAGTCCAACTATATACTAACTATCTTACACCCATACCTCTCAATGCAGCAGAGGTAGAAGCAAAAACTTTTCACTGCTGGGTGAGATGTTGGAAATAATGTGTCTTGGATAGTATAGAATGTAGCCTGTCATGAACCCCAGCAAAACACACAGTACAATGTTTGGACGATATCATTTCTATCATCTCCTCAAATACTTCGATACCATCAATATCTATATAGGATATATCACTAAATGATATAATAAGCTGTACCTTCTTGTTGATCTTTGCTATATGTTTTATCTCTGCGTTGATATTCAAAAAACTAATATCTCCCCCAAACTTACATACCACTACATCACCATCTAGTTGCTGAGTTATATAGTCATCAAAATGCATCTTGCCTAGATACTCCTGTCCTCTAAATACGGTAGCAAAAAGATGTCACTGTGAAGTATTGTACAAATATGCTAATAAACTAATAGATGTACCTACTATGATACCATAGATAGGATCCCAGACGAAGGTAATACTCGCCACAAGTATAA
>CAZEYI010000004.1:0-15160 GCA_964516785.1 uncultured Candidatus Peribacteria bacterium | reverse complement strand
GCTGCTCAATAATATATTATGCAGTTGCTTGATTTTCTATGGTTTTTTTGATGTGATCATATACTTTTTTGTAGCCTGTTGTTGTGAGATGCAGTCAATCTGAAGCTAAATCGCTGACTCATATAACATTGTCTTTTTGGATATCGATAAGTGGGAGATTTTTTTCTATTGCGAGTTCTCTTATCGCTTTGTTTATTTTATCTACTTCTGTGTTTGGTGTTGCTGCGTATGTGTTGTAATATAAGGTACACAATATCGGTTGTGTAGGTTTGATTTTTTCTATAATTTTGGATACATTTTCTTTAAAATCTGTTTTTTTTGTAATATCATTGTATCATTCAAATAAGATACAACTTTCTCCATTTTGTACTGTTTGTAATATGCTGGGTTTATTTAATTCTTCCAATAATTCTTTTGAACTTTTCCCTGAAAATCATTGGACATTGGTGAGTCCAGATCATTTGAGTCCGTCCAATAAGGATGCTCCAAAACCACTTACTTCGCCCATATTGGTGGCTAGTATATTTGCAGGATTTGGTTCTGTTTCTTTATGTTTGATATGGTCTTTGGTGAGTGGTGTTTTGTTTACAGCGGATAAGAATGCCTCCAGTTCTACTTTTTTAATTTTACTAGGTTTCTTGATATCTTCTGGTTTTATGAGATTTGTGATGCCCATTTCTTTGAGCATATTGGACCCGATGTAGAGCACATATTGTTGTGTTTCTTTTGGGAGCTTATCGAAATTTTGGACAGTTATTTTTTCTCCATTTAACTTGTTGGGTCCTGCGTTGTACTGCGCAAGGATGGTTCCTACGTCGGCTCATTTGTCCAAACTTTTTTTGAGATATAATGCACAAGCTTCAGCTGAAACTATTGGATTTTTGTAGAATTCTTCTCTGGTTCACGTGAAATTGAGCTCTTTTATATATGCATCAGCTGTATCGGGTATGAATTGAAATAGTCATTGTGCTTTGGCACTTGATGTAATTATTTTGCCGTTTTTGTATAATTTCCCTGTGCTTTCTTGGCCCATGAGGCATTTGAGTACTTTGTATGGCAATCCGTATTTTTCTTCGAGGTTTAATAGATACATTTGAAAGGTCTGATCTGTCATATAATCGATGTCTGGACCATTTGCTAACGCTAATAGAGTTGGATCATTTATAACGTTTTTGTAGCTTTCTACTTTGGATGGTTCTGTGCTATCTTTTTCGCTTTCTTTGTCCCAGCCAAAGATCCCCCCCAAGACACTATTTTTCAGTTTTAAGAAAGCTTTTTTAAAACTTTTTTCTATGCTGCTCGTTTCTTGGTCTTCGTCAATTGCTTTTAGTTCTGCTTCTAGATCTTTCTTCATCTCATCCCCAAGATCTTTTTTGATAGATGCTGGATCGATAAAATCTTCAATATCTGTGCCAATTGCATCTTTTACGCTCTCCATAATATCTTTGCCGAATGTTTCTGACATCTGTGCTTGTAGATAAATATGGATTTATTATACTCCAAATGCTGATTTTTGTCAAATTTACCTCTCTTTTTTGGTCTTATGGACAATCCTCTTGTTGGCGGTCGCTATAGACATTACAAAAATGGTAAAGAATATCTTGTATTGTCTATCTGAAGATGGCAAGAAGATGCTGTTCCCGTAGTCGTCTATCAAGGACAGTATGACGACCCGGAATTTGGACCAAATCCTATCTGGGTGAGGACTGTTGCTGAGTTTGTTGCTAGGGTAGAATATAATGGAGTATCGATACCTAGATTTAGCTTAATTTTTCAATAGCACCAAACTCTTGCTGTTTTGTGCTATTTCCTCTTGCAGCCTAGTGATATTTTCCTATAATGCCGCGGATCTTTATTTTTTGTCGTGTACTGTCTACATGGATATGTCTGCGTATCAGAAAAAAATTGATGGGCATCTTGCTTATCTTAACCAGGAATTTGGTGGATTGCAACTTGGTAGGGCGACACCAGGATTGTTGGATAATGTTACGGTAGCGGCTAGCTATGGTATCATGAAATTGAATCAATTATGACATGTATCTGTTTTGGATAGCCAAACACTCAAAGTAGAAGCATGGGATAAGGGTGAGATGAAAAATATAGAAAAGGCTATCTATGATGCAAATCTAGGGCTTACTCCACAAAATGAAGGAGGATACGTGATTGTTAAGATCCCTGCATTGACTCAAGAAAGAAGACAGGAGATGGTAAAGCATGTCAAAACATTGGGAGAAGAAACCAAATCACATGTGAGATCCGTTAGACAAGATGCTATGAAAGAAAATAAAAAGCTCTTGGAAAGTAAGGCTATATCAGAAAATGAACATACTAATAATGAAGTAGATATAGACACTATGACTAAAAAAGCGACTAGTGCTATCGAAGAATTGGTAGAAAATAAGTCAGCTGATGTTATGAAAGTATAAACAAAAATATTTATCTATCTTTGTACGCTTATGAATCCATTTGCCTTTCTCGTATCTGAAATCTTGTATCGTCCATTGTATAATTTGATAGTTGTTTTTTTACAGGTTTTTGATGCCAATTTGTGATTGGCCATCATCGCTTTGACGATAGTTATCAGATTGCTTTTGTTGAAGCCAAGTATGGCTGGTAACCAAATGCAACAATCTATGGGTAGCATCCAACCAAAAATGCAGGAACTTCAGGAAAAATATAAAGATGATCCCAAAAAACTTTCTGAAGAAACAATGAAATTATTGAAGAAAGATGGGGCAGGTCCTTTGAAGGGGTGTCTTAGTATGCTTATACAAATACCAGTGTTTATCGGCTTGTTCTTTGTTGTTAGGCATGTAGCTAATGATGCTGTGCCAGCAGAGTGGTTGTATAGTTTCTTTGGTACTTTTGGTGCAAAATATCTTACCTTAGATGGTATTGATGTACACTTCTTGGGTACTGATTTGCTTGCTACAAAGAGTTTGTGGATCACTATCGGAGCTGCAGTGTTTACATTTTTGCAGATGAAATTGACACTATTGGTTAAGCCAGCTACGCCTACTGTTCCAGGAGCTAGTGTGCCAGATATGAGTAAGATGATGTGATTTATGAATGTATTTCTCGTTATCGTCATGGGATCGTTTGTGTGGTCTACGGCTGGGGCGATAGGATTGTATATATTGACGACTTCATTGTTTAGTGTTGTGCAATATGCTATCCAATACAAGGTGTTGCTTATTGCTAAATTTGAAGCTTTGTTTCAAAAATAATTGCTATTCTTTGTTCTGAGTATAACGAAGCGTTTCGTTTGTAGGCTGAGCTCTTCGCTATACTCAGAATGAAAAGACTATTTATATAATAAATGTATTGTGCGTATGTCAAACACGGGTAAAATTATATCGATCAGATGAGTTGTCGTCGATATAATATTTGAAAAAAATCCACCGAAGATTTATGATGCAGTAGAAGTAGAAGGTAAAAATGCTGCTGGCAAAAAGGTAATTGTCGAGGTATTGCAACAATTGGAAGATGGTGTCGTAAGAGGTATTGCTATGGAATCTACTGATGGACTTAAGAGAGGAGATGCTGTCAAAAATACAGGCGCTCCTATCAAGGTACCTGTAGGTCCTGGAGTATTGGGACATATGTTCAATGTCTTGGGAGAATTGATCGACGAAAGTGATGCCGTTATAAAAGCTGAAGATCACTGGCCTATTCATAGACCAGCTCCAGATTTCACTGACTTGACTAATAAGGCTGAGATATTTGAAACAGGGATCAAGGTTATTGATCTTATTGCTCCTATGTTGAAGGGAGGTAAGGCTGGATTCTTCTGAGGTGCTGGAGTAGGTAAAACAGTGCTTATGCAAGAAATGATCCATAATATTGGTAAGAAGCATGGATGAGTATCTGTATTTGCTGGAGTAGGAGAAAGAACAAGAGAAGGAAACGATCTCTACCACGAAATGCTTGACTCTGGTGTTATGCCAAAAACTGCCATGGTGTTTGGACAAATGAATGAGATGCCTGGCCCAAGAGCAAGAGTTGCTTTGACTGGACTTACTATGGCTGAATATTTCAGAGATGTAGAAAAGAAAGACGTACTTATGTTCGTCGACAATATATTTAGATTTACACAAGCTGGTGCTGAAATATCTGCTTTGATGGGAAGAATTCCATCTGCGGTAGGTTATCAACCGACATTGGCTTCTGAGATGGGTGCTTTACAAGAAAGAATTACATCTACTAAGCACGGTTCGATTACTTCAGTGCAAGCGGTATACGTACCAGCTGATGATTTGACTGATCCGGCTCCTGCGACAACATTTGCACACTTGGATAGTACAATCGTATTGAATAGAGCATTGGCTGCCAAGGGTATCTACCCAGCGGTTGATCCATTGGATAGTACATCATCTATCTTGCAAGAACATATCGTAGGTAAGAAACATTATGATGTGGCTCAGGGAGTTATCAGAGTATTGCAAAGATATAAAGAATTAATGGACATTATAGCCATCCTTGGTATGGATGAATTGTCATTTGAAGATAAGCAAGTGGTATTTAGAGCAAGAAAGGTAGAAAAATTCTTGTCTCAACCTATGCATGTAGCTGAAGCATTTAATGGTGTGCCTGGAGTCTATGTAACTCAAGCAGAAACTATTGAATGATTTGCTAAGATATTGGCTGGCGAATTGGACGATGTCCCTGAAAGTTGTTTCTACAACAAGGGAGGTATTGAAGATGTCTATGCTGCGTATGATGAAGTAAAAAAGAAAGAAGCAGTGGTTGCGTAGATAGATTATTAGAAATAAAAACGGCTCTATTGAGCCGTTTTTATTATTGACTTTATTTATTGTTATCTTAATATATGTCTGTGTGTTTATTTTAATATAATGTGTATGCGCGCTTTCAAGATTGGGGAGAAAATCGTAGAAATAGATGATACAAAAGAATATTTAGATTTTTATAGAGAAGAAGGAGAGTCTAAATTAGTATCGCTAGATATTGTAAAGTTACTTACATCTTTAGAGTCTAAGGAAATATCACTATCTGATATTAAGGCCGAACTTGATCATTTAAAAAGACGAGTGATAGAAGCTCCTAGGAAAAAATGGAAAAGAGATATGCGTAAAGAATGATTTACCGTTATAACTACGGACGAACTTTTTGAAGAGGCTGGAGGAGAAGAAATAATACAAAAACTCGAGAATACCTGAAAGGTAGCTAAACAATTATTGGAAGCATTATACGACGAGAAAGCCTAAAATATCTATAAATTTATAAACCACCTCTTGTAGGTGGTTTTATTGTAGAATAAATTCTACAACAGTTTATACTAGTTATGGATTGATATATCTAGTAAAATATATGTAATATGTAACGTTATATTTACATATGTCTAGATGTGTCATGGTTAATGAGTCTACAATAGATTGTCCAGAGAGCTTTGTCCAAGACTCTTCTTTATTTGATGAAGAAAGAGTTCAAGAACTTATTGGTCGTTTAACTTTGAATGGTAGGGTATATGCTGCTATTTGTGAAGAACCAGAAGATGTTTTGATCTTACAAGCATCTTATGAAGGTAGATCTTATGCAGATATGATAACACATAAGATTACTGAGCGTTTGTGAGAAAATTTAGGAAATAGGAAACCAAGCTCTTCTGAACCTCGTCCCAAGAGTGGGAAAGGTTTGTAAAAATGTTATTTTTATTTGTTATATATATGGATGAGTATGAGAAAAATTATGTTGGGAGCATTTGGATTGGGTTTATTGGCTTTGGCGGGATGTTGAGTAAGTATTCCAAATGCACAAGGACCACAGACTGTTAAAATCTGAGTAATTGCTCCTTTATCAGAGTGAGCTGCTACGTATGGACAGGATGCTATCAATGCATACAAGGAAGTAGTTGCCAAAAACAATGATGATAAATATACGTTTGAGCTTGTCGTAGAAGATGGTAAGTGTTCTGGTAAAGATGCTGTATCCGCTGCTCAAAAACTTATCAATGTAGACAAAGTGCAAGTGATCGTGTGAGGAGTATGTTCATCAGAAACGATTCCAGCTGCTGCTATTGCTGATCAAAACAAAGTCGTTATGATATCTCCGACAGCTAGTTCTCCAGATATTTCTGGTATCAGCCCGTATGTATTTAGATATTGGAATGATCTAGATACATCTAAGGTTCTTATATCAACTGTAGATAAGATTGGATTGGATTCTATTACACTTATCTATGCTAATAATGAATATGCTGTAGCTTATGCTAATGCTATCAAGGCTCAGTATAAGTGAACTATCGTTCAAGAAATAAAGTTTGATGATGATGAAAAAGACTTCTCTCTTATTGCCAAGAAGGTTGCTTCTACCAAATTAGAAGCACAATGACTTGCCTTCATCCCTATTGGTGATGTGAGTGCGATAGCTCTCCTTAGAGCATTGGATGCTGAGGGATTGTTGGATCACTATAGAGGCAAATTAGTAGGAAGTGAGACGATGGCTACCAATACTGTTGCTGAAACGTTGGGTGCTCGTATTGATGGTGCAATAAGTGTTACTCTCCCTGAAGCAAAAGATTTGGGAGCTGGTGCGCAGACATTTATAGATATGTTTGCTACCAAATACTCTATCAACAGTAGTCCTGTCTTTGTTATTATTGAAGCTGATGCTATGCAATTGGCTATGAATTCCATCAAAAAAGTTGGCAACAATGCTGAAAAAATAAAAGCATATATCGATTCATTTAGTTCTGCGAAACCTATAGCTGGACTTTTGGGTAAGTATTATTTTAATGATACTAATGATGGACAAGGATTGCAGTTTGCAGTAAAGACGTTTGCTGATGGTAAGCTTGTTGATTTCAAATAATTACTATAGTATGGATCTATCCTATATATTTTTTAATGCAATTGTGTATGGCACGGTAGCTAGCTGTATGGCTAGCTTCTTTGCCTATGCAAAATTTTTGCATCTAGGTTTGGGATCGTACATGATAGGTACTGGATTTGTGGTATATCTGTTTGCTCACGGACGTATAGTAGAAGCATTTCTTCTTTTGCTGTCACTGCTGGTGAGTTATATACTATTCTATACGCTTACATTACGTCATTTCTCTCATGAAAAACAAAGAGATCTGGTGGCACTCATCACATCACTTATGCTTGGCGTTGTGATAGCGAACGTTATCCAGTTCTTTTTCGGTAGTGGGGCAATATTTTTGTCTGCTTGGCATGTGTCTGCCTGGTATTTGGGAGCGATATTTGTCTTGATGTCACTATCTGTCTACTATGTC
Source organism: uncultured Candidatus Peribacteria bacterium (assembly GCA_964516785.1). Lineage (GTDB taxonomy): Bacteria > Patescibacteriota > Gracilibacteria > Absconditabacterales > Absconditicoccaceae > CAZEYI01. The sequence continues at coordinate 7,908 of CAZEYI010000004.1, read as the reverse complement.
TTTGAAAAGAGTTGCTATAGCATGATTTTTAAGTGATTGTTTGAAAAATATGCTACTATGCAAAGTCTTGGATTGCCGATATCTAGGTATATGCATGTGCTCTATATTTTTCGATTTGTGGGATTTGTAGGCATAGCACTATTGTTGCTCCATACAAGTGGTTTGAAGGCAGTGGATGGGATGTTCTATCTTCTCAAATGATTGGCAATAGTCATCATGGTGTGAATTGCACATAAGCAATATATATTTTTGTGAGCGCTTTTGTACGTGTTGGCCGAATATTTTTTGTTTTTACACTTGTGACTTCCTATAGCATATAAAGAATCTATGATAATGATCGTTATATTGGTCGTCTTGCTCATCAAGCCTCAGTGACTTTTTAGTATCCGCACCAGAAGTATATAATGTCTTGGCAGTTTTTGATTCATATCATCATATCGTCATGTATATTTGCTCTGATGGCTAGTGGATTTAGATTTTTTGTTAAACTCAAAGGCACTATAGATTTCTCATATTTAGGCCTGATCATATTTGGTACATATGCTACGGTGTTGCTGCATTTACACTTGGGTCGAGGCATGCTTTTGTCTATGTTTGTGGCATTTGTGTTGTCTCTATTTTTTACGATTTTTATACTCTTTTTATCAGCGAGGCTACAGGATATCTATTTTGCTGCAGGCACTTTGGCATTTTATCTACTGATAAATCAACTCAGCTATAATTTGGATAATGTTACTGGTGGTTCTTTGGGTTTGTCAGGTATAGATAGAGTAGTTTTTGCTAGTTGGAGTGTAAGTTCTTTGGAGGGATATTTTTTGCTTATGATAGGTGTGGTCGCTTGTGTCATGGGACTATTGTTTGTCTTTGCTCGTAGTTATTTGTATACGATGCTTCAGGCGCGGGGAGAAAATTTGTTGATCGTGCGTAGTCTGGGTATTCGTATTCATTATATAAAACTTGTCTTGATCATATTAACGACATTTTTGGCTGTGCTTGGCGGAGGATTGTATGCGTTTTACTATCAATTTATTGATCCAGGAGCATTTTGGATTGGCTTGGTCGTTCTCTTGTTGGCGATAGTTTTTTTGTCTTACAATATGTCGTATATCGGTCTTTTTGGCGTGTCGTTTGTGCTTACCTTAGTCTATGAATATCTCAGATTTTTCAAGATCTTGGGTGTTGGAGATACCTGATATATCAGAGAGGGACTATTTGCCTTGATTGTGATGATAACTGCATGGATTGTCTTTCGTCGTGGTTTGTTTCATAGAAATCAGTAATTTATCTTTGTACTATATTATGCTTAGCGTTCGTCATTTGTCTTGGTCTGCCGGTCCTACGGCTATCTTGAAGGGAGTTGACCTGGAGGTACAGCCAGGTCAGGCTATAGGTTTGGTTGGCCCCAATGGTTGTGGTAAGTCCTCACTTCTCAATACTATTAATGGTTTTAATAAAAACCAAGAGGGTAATATTTTACTTGATGGTAAGGATATTTCTTTGTTGTCTGTAGAAAATAGAGCTAGACTTGGTATTGGGAGAGTTTTTCAACAATTTGGGATATGTAAATCTCTCACTTTATTTGAAAACCTAGCTCTCGCTTTTGTGAACCAGATATCATGGTATCGTAAGTTTTTGCCTTTGTCGACATTGCCTCAAGAATATTGTGATCGTATAGATGCAATCCTTCATGATTTGGATTTGTATGATAAGAAGAATGAGCGTGCGGGTAATTTATCTGGTGGACAGATGAGGTTGCTTGAGATAGCCAGATTGTATCTCCAAGATACTTCTGTGTATTTACTAGATGAACCTACTGCTGGCGTTTCTCCTAAGCTGAAGGGGAAGGTAGTTGCGTTGTTGCAGAAGATCATTGCACAAGGCAAGACTGTTCTTATCGTGGAACATGATTTTAATTTCTTGGCTTCCTTTGTGGATCTATTTTGTGTGATGGATGATGGGAAAATTATCGTGAGTGGGGACTATGCGACTATCAAAGCTAGTGACAAGGTGAGAGAACTTTATTTTTGACATTAAGATATCTTATTAAAAAAAAGACTCTCACTGGAGAGTCTTTTTTATTTGTTGCTTATATCTGTTGAAATCTTTTGGTTTATATTTTTTGCCATCGACATCTATATGTAGGGAATTTACATCTATGCTATCAAGTGTTTGGATAATCTCATGCTTTCGTTGATCTAGAGCTACTTGTCTTTGGGTTGATGTCAGTCAGGGATGGATAGCTAGGATGGTATATACCTCAGCTTTGTTGTCTTTGTAGTAGTGAAAGGTTCCTGCTAACTGTCATAAGGTTCCGGATCCGATATCTTGTGCTATAGCTTGGTGTATAGAGCCTATCCCCATATATATCGTGCCGAAATAAAATTATTCGGGCACGGGTATATAGGAAGGAGATATTATTGCAAGTTTATTTTTTCTATGATTTTTTCGAGTCATTGTTGGACTGTATTTATGTCCGTAGCATAGCATATCCTGATATATCATTCCAATCAGAAGTAGGCACCAGGAATAGCAACTACTTTTTGGTTGTCTAATAGCTCATCGCAGAAGTGTATAGAATCGTCTGTGGGTATTTTGATCAGAAAATACAGTGCTCCATTTGGTTTGATGTATGGTATATTTGCTTGGTCTAAGGTATTGATTACTTGTTTTCTATTGTCGGCAATTCGTGTCTGTAGTTCTTGTACAGCCTTGTCATATCCTTGGTCAAATAGTTCTACGAGGGCATATTGTTCTATGGAACTTGTATTGCCCATCATATTACTGAGGATTTTTTGTGCGGCATTTGTGACCTCAGTAGACGCTACCATGAAGCCTACTCTTCGTCCTGGGATGGCGATATTTTTGCTAAACCCATCTACTATGATGATACGATTTCTCTGTTGTTCATTGGCTATGTTACTGATACTTGGATACTGCAGATCAAAAGTAAAATCTTTGTATATCTCATCCGATATAATGTATAGGTCGTGTTTCTCTGCTATTTTGATGATGGCCTGTAATTCTTCTGTATTGTAGACTATCCCACTGGGGTTGTTTGGAGAGGTGAGGATTATTGCTTTGGTCTTTGGTGATATTTTTTGCTCAATTGTAACTATATCGAGATGGCAATTTTCTGTTGCAGGGATTATAACCGGAAGTCCGCCTATAATCTTTATTTGTTCTGTGTATGAAGGCCAAAATGGCGCCTGTACGATGACTTCATCTTCAGGATTTAGAATGGTTGTAAGTGCTAAAAAAACGCCACTTTTAGCCCCGCTTGTTATAAGAATCTGATCTGCAACGAAAGATACTCCGTGTTGTTGTGTGAGTTTGTTGGCTATATGTTTTCTTAATTCGACCAATCAGGCAGTGGCTATATATTTAGCAGTATTTTTTTTATCTACTGATTTTATGATCCCTTGCGTGAGAGCAGTAGGAGGTTCGTGATCTAGATATCCAACTCCAAGATCTATAATTTTTTCTCCCTGTTGACTCAGTATACGCGCTTTGGCACCTATGGCCATAGTAGGGCTATCTTGAATGGTCTGTGCTATATGCGAGAGCATGAGAATTACATAATATAAATTATAAAAATACTTATACTTATTTGTCTACCAAATCCCAAACATACTTGGCAACATTGATCGATTTCCCGATCATAACATCGTGATGTAGTTGTATAAATGGAGCAGCATTACATTCGATGATACCACATTTTTGTTCTTTATATGATTTGCTGATGTCCGTTATCATAAAATCTAATCACATAATTGGACTGTCTGCAACTCTTCCAACTTCTTCTAACATTGCTCTGGTGTCTGGATGTATTTGATCTGTGAGATCTATGCTTTCCCCACCATTTGCTACTCAGGACTTTGCTGATATTTTGATGCTTTTATTTGTTGGTAATACGGAATCTAAAGATAGATCCATGGTAGATAAGAAATCTTTGAGAGTGTCTGTGATTTTTATTTCTCCTTGTTGTTCTTGTTTGTTTTTGTTCTTAGTATCTATGAGTTCCTGTATGGTGCTCTTTCCATCTCCTGTAACTTGTGGTGATGTTCCTCCTAGTACGGCGACTAATTTTCCTCAAATTACCGTGCCACGATAGACGGCTCATGGTAAGTGTTCTTCTATCATAACTCGATGACATAATTGTTTTGCTATCTTGAAAGCCCTTTTAAATGTTGCAATATCACTAATGCCTGTGGTTGTGTGACGACTGCGAGATCATAAACGAGGCTTTATGATAACAGGCTTTTCTAATGTATCAAAGTATCTGATGGCACTACGTAGACTGGTAAAGCTATCTCCCTTGGCATGCGGTAATTTGTGTTTTGCCAACATTTTTTTGAAGAGATACTTGTCATCTATCCATTCTAAGTTTTTGTCAAATTTATCTGGTCTAGGCATGTCCATATAATATATGTCCCTATCCTTCATTTTAGCTCGGTATAGGTTTATTGCTAGACCAAATGGTCTTATATCTATCATTTTTATGCCCCTTCTTTCTGCCTCTTCCCAGAGTACTCTAGCGCGTCATGATGTAATTTTTTTGATATCTTTATTGTGTCTTATGATACCGATTCACTTAAAAAACCGATGACATATATATAGGACAACGTAGACAATTGGATCAAACATTGTTCTCATAAAACGTTCAAGATTATTGCTATGCATCCTTTGTGCTATGATGTCAGAGGATGTTTGAAATCGATAGCTTGTGTGATTTACTTGGCTTTCTCAGCAATGTGGACATCCTTTCATATATGGTTTTCTATAATAATCTAAATTTTTTATGTGTCCAATAGGTCATGTATCTTGGCTAGATGTCTATCATCTACGTGTGTATAGATCTGTGTAGTAGTGATGGATGCATGTCCAAGAAGTGTCTGTACTGCTCTGAGATCAGCTCCTTTTTTGAGCAAGGTAGTTGCAAAGGAATGGCGCAATGTATGTGGACTTACTTTTTTTTTGATTCCTGCGGCTACAGCATACTTTTTGACCAATTCTTCTATAGCATTTCTGCTTAGTTTGTTCCCTAGGCTATTTCCCGAAAGACTCACAAATAGATAATCTCCGTCATCCGTTCTTAGTTTGAGGTAGTGGATGAGTTTGTCTTTGGCTTGCTTGGTCATAAATACTGATCTCAGCTTCGATCCCTTACCTACAACTGAAAACTGTTTGGAGTCACTTCTTATTTGTACTCTGGTTAGATGGGTGAGTTCGGAAACTCTCAATCAGGTTCCATACAAAAACCATAAAATTGCTTCATCTCTAGCTATAGCTAGAGGATTTTTGAGTATTTGACGTGGCATATCTAGTATTTTTTCTACATCTTCTTCTTCTAAATGAGCTACTTCTCTGGGGGGTATTTTAGCTAATTCGAGCTTTTCTGGGCTGATGACATCGTATTCGTTTTTTATGAGAAACTTTAAAAATGCTCTGATAGCTACGATATGATAATTTATTGTTTTTTTACTCAATCACTGTTGGGTAAGCCGCATTCTGAAATCTAATATTTCCATGGACTTTAATCTGTGGACATCAATGTCTCACACATATCATATGAGTCTATTAAGTCGTAGACTATAATTTTCTATAGTCTTGGGACTTGTGTTTTTTTCATATTCGCAGTAGAAGAGAAATTTTTCTACCAGGTTACTGAGGTTGGGTGACTTGATTCAAGAATTGGTCGAGCGTGGGTTGCGTATTGGCTTGTTCGCCTGTATTTTGTTCTGTTTCTGATGCTTGTGGAGCAAAGTTTCCGTTATCTTCTGCTTCAGATGATGGTCCTGTGAATGTAGTCAGGGCTGTTTGAAGTTCTGGATCATTGGACACAGTTTCTTCTAAAATGCCCACATATTCATCAAATTGTGCAAGGTAGGCTTCTATAGACACCGTATCAATTTCTCCTGACAATACAATTGCTTTTTGGATGTCGTCTTGCAGATCAAGTGACTTCTTGTGGATAAATAATCCATATCTTATCAGATTTCTATTCTTAGTCTCTCTTCCAAATTGATGGTAAAATTCTCCACTACTAGCGTATGCAGTTAGTTTGTCCGTATATACTTCTGCTAATGTTTTGGCTGGAGGAGCTGCGTGTATTTCTTCAGCTGGTTCTACAACAACTCCCGTATCTACAACTACTTCAGTTTGTGTTGGGTTGTTGAATGCTAGAGGGAATACCGTCTTGATGATGAAGAATCATCCTGCAATAATTGCTAGACTTCCAGCCAAACCAAATACGATTTTTTGTAACAGATGATGATCGCTTTCTGTCCTTAATTCTGTGGCTTTAGCAGCAATTGGCTGTTCTTTTGGTGACTCATAATTTATCGTTTCTGTTGTCTTGGTGTTGCCAAAAAGTTCGTCTAGATCTATGGCTTTTGCATTTGTTGGTTTGATTTCCATAGACTTCGTTGGAGTAACTGCAATAGGTTCTTTTGGTGCTACTGGTTCCTTGTTTGCTTGATCTGCTGCTATATACATGTTGGTGATCATTGGATCTGTTTTTGTTTCTTCACTTACTGTTTTTGTTGTTTGTTCGGTCTTATTTTTTTCTATTGTTTGAGTAGATGGCATTTCTTCTTGTATAACAACTGGTTTTTCTACAATTTGTATTGTTGGATTTGTCTCTACTGTCACTTCGGGTTTTTGTTCAACGACCAAATCTTGCATCCAGCTTGTGTCATTGTTGGCTTGTGATGCAGTGTTTGTTGGTATAGGATCCGTATTGGATATAATAACAGCCATAGCGCATACTTATATAAACTATAACAAGTATACCCCCGAAGATCATAAAAAGCAAAAAAACATGGAGTTTTTTATCAGTGATGTCTTCCTAACACAGCTCACCAAATATGGCTTTTGGGAAGCTGTTTTTTGGCTGTTTTGGCAAGCTGATTGAGGGTGCTCCCCGTTGTAATGATATCATCTACGATGATTATACATGCATTTATTGGTATATTCGTATCTTTTAGCACAAAAACTCATTGCAGGTTTTTGAGTCTTTGGGCTCTTTTGAGTGTGGTTTGTGAGGGTGTGTGGTGTGTTTTGTGATAGATGTCTGTATGGATTAGGTTGAGTTCTTTGGCCAAAGCTTTAGCTAACATCTCTGCTTGATTGTATCATCTGAAAAATCGCTTTCTTCGTCGATGCGATGGCACGTGTGTGATATAGGTAGGATATTTTTTGATATGTTTCATGAGTGTTTGATTGCTTTGGATAGATAGACTCAATCTTTGTGCTAAGAAGGTCGCTACATCATATCTATGGTCATATTTGAGCTTGATAATCAGTTTTTTAAGATATTCAGTATATATGAAGCCTATGTGCACTCATTCACAGACAAAATCTTTGCGATAAGGGGGAAGTGTTTTGAAGTCGGTAGAGTGAAAATGCGAAGCTGGACACATCTCTGGATGGGACTTGAGTGTTTTTTTATCATTTTTTGATAAATATTCTCCTTGTGTTTGATCTCAGAGAGATATTTTGGGGAAGAAAATATCTATAATATCACTAAGCCAAGGCATCTATAGATGTGTCATAAAATATGTCTTTGAAGTGTTGCGAAAATCAGTCTGTATTTTCTATGTTTTCGTGCTTCTGGCACATATTAACTAAGATCGATATGTCTTGTGCATTTAGCTTGCCGTCTTGCACTAGTAATCATCATGAAGCATTTCCTATAAGATTGGCAAATGCGCTCCCTCGTTGTATACTGTCTATATTGCTTAATTCTTTGCCTAATCAAAGCATTTTATCTTGTATGGCCTTGTCGGTTGCTCCATCCTGAAAGCTTTTGCGAATAGCTGCATTTGATTGCAACTGTTTGCAAAAGCTTGCAAGTTGATTCATAGATTTCCCTACCTGTGCTAATTGATTGGGATCGTTGTTGTTGAT
>CAZEYI010000003.1:0-15264 GCA_964516785.1 uncultured Candidatus Peribacteria bacterium | reverse complement strand
TTTGCAGTACTCAAACCACGTGCGGAAAAACTCATAAAACTTGCAATTGACGCTAAATTCAAAAATGATCTGCCAAATATCGAACTTCCTCCAGAAGCAGAAGAATTATTACAAAACACATATTATCTAGCATCAAACACGGTTAAAAACAAGATCAATTCTAAGACCTTTAGAAAAGATACATATACGCAGTTCCTTGATCAATATATGGATTTCGTGAGGGTAGAAATGGATCTCATATACCAACAACATAGTTTCGGGATGAACTTTCTTGGAAATGCAGGAAGATTGAGGTGAGTTCTCAAATTTATTATCCAAAAATTACTGCTGAGATATGTAGATGAAGAATGGGTCACAGATGCATATACGGATCTCTTGTTTGATAGATTGGCTACCGCGTATCAAGATTCTCATGAACGCAAACAGAGAGATATACAATCAAATGACAAGCCAAATAGAGCAAGCCAAAGGAAAATAGAAAGTCCAATGCCAAGTGATACCGAAACAGAAAAACTTAGCCTTCCGATCGAGCAGTTACGCCATGTAAATATTATGCTGGAGCACATTGATGAGGATGCTCACAAGAGATTTGTGAAATATATGACCAAGATGTATTATCAAAAAGATCAGCTCAGATTATGGCATTTGATACGCATGTATATGCCTCATATACAATCTGATGATATCCTTCCTCGATATCAGAAAGCTATTGATGAATTGTGATTTGTAGAAGATTCATCACTACAAAACGGTACTTCATGAGTAGTGAAGAAGGCTATGAAAGCGATCAAAGCCACACTTTCTTCGAAGTCAAAAAACGAAGCTCAAGATCAAGGTGTCTGAGCGACCGAGGTTGTGGTTTCGTCAACATTAAAGGATGTCATAGAACGTGGTCCCCAAGCATTGACCCCAGAGATATTGGTGCAGATATTTAAAGAAATGGGATATAGGTTTCGGGATGAAAAGAATTTTGTAAAAGATAGCTACAGATATTTGATCAATGTATCCATACAAACGGAATTACTCAAGAGATTGCAAAAAGATGAGAGTAATATGTGGTTAAATAAACACGGAATTCGTAAAGGTTCAAAATATGAAAGAATAGGATTGGATGGACAGAAATTGAAGCTTGTAAAACAAAAAAATACATTGTTGCGATTTACCAATATGAGTGATTATACAAATAAAGTAAACGAATATTTTAGTGATAAAGGAAGGGATTTTGACAAAGAAATGGGACCTCGAGATCGCGCTGCAGCCCAACAACAATATAAAAATAATGCAACACAATAAAATTCACCAATCCAATTGACCTAAACTAGGAAATACCTAGATTGACACACATATTTTGTTCACACATGCATATGACCAACAAAGAATTATCCGATAATATATGAAAGCAAGCGCTAGTACATAGCGGTACTTCTTCTGCAAAAAATAAAGGAGTCGACATTGTTGCTACTATGATCAGGCAAAGTGGCTTGCAAACAGATCTTCAGATTATATTAGACGAGAAGAGGAGCTTTGAGATTTTTATAGCAAGTATAGAAAAATACGTAGCAATTAATTTTTTGAATACCAATCATATTGATAAGGCTAAGTTTGATCGTTTCCTCAGATTTTCACAGGATGAACTCTATGATTTGGCTACAGGTGATTTTGCATTGTATAAGAGCGTTATCAAGGCTAGATGACGAAAGACGATGACAGCATATATTACATGATTTTTTGCCGGCGATAAGGGAATAAATATATCTATGTCGGATGATTCTATAGCATATTTCAAAAACAAAGACAGAGAGTTCCCTTTGCCAGAAAAAGTAGTGTACAATCTTGTTCCTAAGACTCCTACCAAACAGCGACAAGAAAAAGGTTCATCATCGTGAGAATATAAATTTACGATGTCTCATAGAGATCTCAAGATACCAACTTCTGCATTTTACAAAATTGCATCCAAAAATACAAAAGAAAGAGTAGTACAAAGACTCATAGATCACCTAGATCAAGCGATAGGTGGTACTATAGATGTCATCTATAAAGATATGCTGATACAAGACGTGATAAATTGTATTCTGACAGGATTACAAATACATTTGTCTCCGGTTTTAGAAAAAAATACCGATATATCCAAACTCAAAACAACAGATTATACAAAGGCAACAAATGCTCCTAGCCACATATTTAAGATAGTCAACGATGTCCTGTATGATATCAAAAATGATATGGGACAGATAGAATTGTATACGGATATTGTATCGTCATTTGGAGATACACTGACCAAATACATTAGCGCATTGAAAGAAAAATTGGAAGCAGGAATGCTCCAGTATCCTGACCAAAAACATATCTTTGAAGAAACACTAGGATTGCTCGACCAAATTGCGCTGACTTCCACTAATCAAGCTGCCTTTTTGAGAGCCGATGATCATGAGTTATGGATCTCTGCAGTTATAAAATCTACGATCATAGGTGCATGTGCTCCAGATTTGTTGGAACAACGATTTGCTGAACAATGGATCAAAGAATCTACCGATATCTTAGAAAAATCAACCAAAGCCGATCCTACGCCCAGCACTATCCCACAAAAATCTTCCACCAAGGCTCCTACGATTAATCAAAACATTACTCCACAAATAAAAGAAATATCTGCCACTGCTCAAGCAGCTATAGAAGTAGTTTTGTGATCTGTTGCGGATCCAAAAAAAGACCATCTCAAAAAAATATTAGAAAAAATATGGAGAAAACAAACAAATCTTGATCGATCAAAACTTGTTGCATGATTTGATATAGCGATGGATCAAACTCAAGTTGCTCAACGACAAGAGATGGCCAAAGATGCATGATTTTTCTTTTATACCAAAGGAGAAAAACATAATGTTGTGCAAAAACAACAGCCTACAGTATCAGAAGATAAATTGATCACAGTCGATAAAAATGAATCTGTATGAGACAACATTATCAAACCATTAGTCTATCCTACACTTGAAATAGTAAAGGCCGACCCATCTCTTTTAACGTCAGAGAAATTAGTCCAGATATTCAAAGAAATGGGATATAGGTTTTTGAATGAAGAAGATTTCAAAAAAGAGGCACAAGATCTGTGACTAGACCAAGAATGAAATGCTTTATTAGTAGTTAAGAAAAAACTTATAGATCTTTTGAGGATGTCTCCATCAGATGCACGAGAAAATCGCCGTTCACACAAATGATGAGTTAACTATCAGAGATTGGATCTCAATAATGGAAGAAGATTGGTAAAGCAGAGGGGAACTATTTTGTGGATCATGAAGGATTGGGATAAATACAATAGTCGTGTTGCCGATTACTTTGTATCTAAAGGTCGTGACTTTGATAAAGAACTTGGCCCACGAGATTCTATCGCCGAACAGCAAAAACACCAGCCTAAGCCAGATGTCACAGAAGATAAGAAAAAACACCAAACAATCCGACTCACCGAGTTTAACCAAGAAAACTCAAGCGATTTTCCAAATGCTTGCTAATTTTCTCAATCATTGACAAAACATAAAAAAGTGTTGCAATATGCTATTTTTTGCGTATAGTGAAATTTCACAAATAAAAATTTTTACTAAAAACATGGAGATCAACATCCAAAAACCCAAGACAGGAGCACCGAGTGCTCAATTTGAAAAACAATTTACTGACCTATTAACAGCGAGTGTATCTGCTTTATTGCAAGGATATGACTTGAGCCTTTTCGAGGTAAGAGCCATCTTCTCCAGCGATGGAGTCAACATACAACTCCACTGTATAGGTGAGCGTATTACAAACTTTTATGTGCAGTACAAAACGCAGGTGGAAATGAAACCATCCGATGTTATACTGAGCATAGAAGGTCGCTTCCGCGACATAAAGTTGTGTAATATGGTAAAGGCAAAGCTACAGCCAGCAAGGGCTACGGCATAGACTAACCATAGACCAACACTTCAAGCCCTCCGCAACTCGGGGGGCTTGTTTCGTTATTTGTATTGACTTAATCCAGTAAAAATATACAATATATGTCCTTCAAAAGAAGGTTTTGTTTGTGAACACACAATAATCATAGGCTCACCTGACAAAGGAGAGACGCAGCCGATGATAAATTGGGAAAGGGTTCTGGTAGTGAAGAATGATACACAAAGTTTTTATTGATGAGCTTTGCGTTGCCATGGTGGTAATGAATAAAAAACCAGAACCCCTTTCTTATACACACAAACCATACAAGACATTGGGAGCATCGTTGTAGCTATCTAGTCAGGAGGCCCTCTTTAATGGATCTCTATCACCGGCTATGGTACTAGGGCTTTGCTCCACTCAGCGGGGTTCATACCCCCGCTGAAGTTATTAGGATGTTTACTCCATAATTGGTTGAGGTTTAGATCCCTTCGCCTATGGATAGACATCCGCCCAGTTCTTGGTCGCACCTTTGCGAACTTGAGCTGGGCAAAATCCTCGCGTATCAACCATATCTCCCCTGTGCGGGAGTGTGTAGCGGGGAAGGGGGGTGGCTGTTTTCAGCCGCTCCTTTTCTATTTTTGTGAAAAAAATAGCAAACATTGACATATTGTTATAAATAAATACAAATAGCGCATTCATAGTTTTTTGACTGCATTCGTAATGTAGGCTTAGTTTATGTAGACTATGAATGATTGGTAATTCTCTGTGTTAGAATAAGAGAAATGCTCAGCAAGCAGGGGAAATATTTCTCTTATATGGTTGGTGAGTCAGTGTGCTGTTGAATAGAGGACTACTTAACACGATGCCTTTTTTTCGGTCTCGTGGTGGCGTTGTCGGGGTTTGCCCGGCCGCCATTTTTCTTTCTTGCAAAAGAAAAATATGTCACTATTACACCTGTCCTACAAAATTCCTCGACGCATTGTTATGCGAAGAGTCATTATAGGGCCAACAATACATATGTCGGGAGACCTTCATCTTTGTTTGGCTTGTTGCTACAGTCGTTTCTGACTTAGTAACAATTTGGTGGTCGGATTTACCCGGCTGCCATTTTTTTTATGAAGCCACAAAGTATTGACATTATATTATAAAAAAATATAGTATAGCATAGTTTATATCTATTAAAAAATAGACATGTCAGATAATTTTTCTACAGTAAACGGGTTTGTTGAGACCATAAAGAATAAAGGAAAGATAGCTTTTGTGACCATCAATACTCAGCAAGGTTTTAAACAATTGGTCTTGAGCGGCGAGGTAAAAGAACAATTAAATAACATTACTCCTGGATCATATGTCAGAGTTACAGGTGAAGAGGTAGAGAACGCAAATATTAAAGATGAAAGATTTGATAAAAGAGAAATACAAGTAAGTGCGATTATAGTGGATACCAAAGCAGATATCCTGCCAGTACTTAAAACGTTGCCTATTCTCACAGGAGCAAAAGATTTTCGTACTTTACAACTCAGACAACCAGAGTATAGACTCATTATGGAAGCAAATCATATATCACAGATGGCCATGCGTCAATATCGAGATGCTGAATGATTTTTGGAAATCAATACGCCCAAGATTATGGGTACAGCAAGTGAAGGATGAGCAGAGGTGTTTGAGATAAATTTTTATGGTGCTAAAGCATATTTAGCACAAAGCCCTCAATTTTACAAACAGATGGCTATGGCAGCAGGACTGCGAAAAGTATTTGAGATAGCTCCAGCATTTCGCGCAGATCCTTCCAAAACTAGTCGTCATACTGCCGAATTTTTGTCAGTAGATATGGAGATGTCAGATATTACGTCACATTACGATATCATGGAATTCCAAGAAAAGCGATTGATTCATGTACTTACCACTATAAAAGAAAAACTTGGAGACAAGGTAGCTAAGCTCTATGATGGACTAGAAATAAACATTCCAACTTGACCTTTCCCAAAGCTTTCTTTGCAGGAAGTAAAAAATATATTAACAGAAAAATACAATCACCACATGGATCCAGAAAAAGATATTGACCCAGAAGGAGAAAAGCTCATCTGCGAATATGTCAAAGCCAACTTCAATAGCGACTTTGTATATATTATAGATTATCCAGCAGAATTTAGACCATTTTATCATATGCGTGATCCACAAACTGGTCTCACAAAGAGTTTTGATCTCTTATATAAATGATTGGAAGTTAGTACAGGGGCACAGAGGGAACATCGCATCAATACATTAAAAGACCAAGCACAAAATTCCGCAAAGCCTGTTCCATTAGAACAGATACAAGGGTATCTTTCTGCATTCGAATATGGTATACCACCACATGGATGATTTGGGTTTGGTCAAGAGCGTTTTATCAAACAATTGCTGGATATTGAAAATGTAAAAGCTATTCCTTTTATGTTTGTAGCTATGGATCGTCTTCCCTAAAGATTTTTGTTTATAAAAAATTATGGTAATACATCATGCAATCGTAGGATGTGGGCATATTGGGCATAAACACATCCAAGCAAGCCAACAATTACAAACCATACAGCCTCGAGCTGTATGTGATGTGGATACACAAAAAATTTCTGAGTTCCAAAACAAATATGGTGATATACAAGGATATACAGATTACACAAAATTATTAGCAAACCCAGATATAGATAGCGTAAGTATTTGTGTTCCTTCAGGGTTACATCATGACTTGGCAATACAAGCAGCACACGCGCACAAACATATCTTGATTGAAAAACCTATCGCCATGGATATACAAGCTGCAAAGGAGATCATTGAAGCAGCGCGCGACAACGACGTAAAACTCGCTGTCGTTTTCCAAAATAGATATAAAAGTGCAATACAAACAATTAAAAGTTTGTTACCTCTATTAGGAAAATTAGTATATGTGAGTGCAAATGTTTTTCGATATAGACCTCAATCATATTATAACGATGGAGTACATGGCCAGAAAGATATGGATGGGGGAGTATTGATGAATCAAGCAATACATTTTATAGACGCAATTATGTATATCGCAGATAAAAAGATACAAAACATATCCCCATTAGCCGCTACACTTATCCATACTATGGAAATGGAAGATACTATAACAGTAAACTTTTCTTTTGAAGATCAGACATTAGGGAATATCCAGGCGAATACTATAACCTATCCAGAAAACTATGAATGATCCATCCTATTTTTTTTCCAAAACGCAACGATAAAGGTAGGATGAAAATGTTTAGATACCTTGTCATATATAGGAGGAGAGATAGAAACAAAAGCTAGTATAAACGAGACATATATTACATATACTTTTGAGCAAACAGCGAGTGGTGTGGATGAAAATATCTATCATCACTATAAAGTAATAGAGAATTTTGCAAATGCCATAACCCACAATACCCCTATAATGACAGATGGCATGCAAGCACTGAGTTCTCTGCAATTTATCGAAAATTGTTATCAAAAGATTTATCGCATTAACTAAAAGATGAGTCAGCTCGCAATTCCCTTGATAAATCTGCAAAAAGAATTTCGTTTGCTGAAAAATAAAATGATCAGTAAACTAACCAAGGTTATGGAAGCAGGCGAATTTATTGGAGGAAAAGAGTTAGAAATTTTTGAAAAGAGTTTTGCTAAATATTTATGAGTAAAAGAGGTTATTGGGGTAGCAAGTGGAACTGCTGCATTGTTTTTATCAATCAAAGCATTAGAGCTTGGCACAGGCGATGAAGTGATAACAAATGCTATGTCTTTCAATGCGACACCAGAAGCAATTATGTATACAGGCGCGACACCTGTTTTTGTAGATATACAGAAAAATGATGGCGGAATAAATTGCAAACTGATTGAAAAAAGTATAACCAAAAGAACAAAGGCAATCCTCGTGGTCCATTTGTATGGCGTCCCTGCCGATATGGACGCACTACAGAAATTATGCAAGAAACACAGGCTTTTCCTCATAGAAGATTGTGCACAAGCACATGGAGCGACATATAAAGGTAAAAAAGTAGGAACTTATGGTAGTCTGGGATGCTTCAGTTTCATGGCAGCAAAAAATATAGGTGCATATGGAGACGCATGATGTATAACTACAAACGATCTCCGTCTAGCTACTATAATAAGAAAACTAAAAGATCATGGTAGGGCATCCAAATACATACATGATATGCTAGGATATGCAGAGAGGATGGATAATATACAAGCTGCCGTACTAAATATCAAACTTCCTTATCTAGATAAATGGAATGATAGGAGAAATGCCATCGCCAAGATATATAAAAAAGAATTGAGCGACTATGTTCAATGTTTAGATGTATCCAACCATAAAACCTGCTCATATTATGTATTCCCATTGCTAACAAAGGAAAGAGATGCTCTTCAGAAGTATCTACAAGACAATGACATAGGAACAAATATATATTATCCTATTCCTTTACATCAACAGCCAGTATATGCCAAAACATATAATATGACCCCGAGTGTCCCTATAGCGGAGTATCGAGCGAAAAACACGATAGCTATACCTATGCATCCTTTTTTAACTACTAAAGAGATTAAGTACATTATAAAAACAATAAAAAGATTTTTCGAAAAAAAAGAGACATGACTATATGCCGATGAATATCTGCAAAAGCAATATAAAAATACAGACAATCTCCAAACAAGACTAAAAATACGAGAGAAACGATGAATGAACGCACATACTTTACATGATTGTATTGTGGATTATATACGTTCATATTTAGATATACAAAAGAAAAATAAGGTTTTGGATATAGGCTGTGGTACGGGCATTTTTCTAAAGAAAATACAAGAACAAAAAACTATGAATAGAAAAATTACTATGTTTGCCGTAGACAAGGCCCCAGCCATGGTGCAAAGTGCCCAAAAAATTATAGACGCAAAAAATGTAGTAGTGGCAGATATAGGTGACCTTCCCTATAAAGACAATACGTTTGATGTCGTTACAGCTTTACATGTATTGCATCATGTTTCTGACAAAGAAAGTGCAATGTTAGAAATGCAAAGAGTAACAAAGAAGTGATGAATATGCATAGTTACAGTGTCACAAATGGCACATAATGAATGACTTAATAAATTACATTATGCGGCGCTGAAAAAGTGTAAGTTTCCAGATGAGATGCAAGACTATACAAAGCACGGTATAGATGCAAATCAACGCATCCAAAACATACTAAAGACTAGAAACTTTCAATGAAAAAAAATACAATATAAGAACAATATCCAGTGTTCAAATATAGAAGATATCGTAAGGTATTATAGATCAGGCATGATGACTAGGTGAAGTGATGGTCTAGATATATCGCCCAGAAAACGGGAAGAATTAGAAAAACATATAAAACAGAAAATACAGGATCAAATAAAGAAGGAATGACACTATACTATACCAGGCACCATTGATATATTTATATGGGAGAAAAAATAATGACATACCCAACCGTCTTGATAGGAGCATGAATGATGGGAAAAATACTGTGAGATGCAATATATGCGACTCCAACCATGCGTCTTATAGGATACAGCGACATTGATAAAAAAAAGAGAATATATACTGATCTTCCTTTTTTTACGGATTATAAAGAAATGATTCAAAAAATTCACCCAACCATAGCAGTTATAGCTACGCCAAACTATACGCATGCAGATATTATAAAATATTGTATAGATAATGGTATACATGTAGCTTGTGAAAAGCCTCTTACCACCACGTATGAAGAAAGTCTAGGGCTTATTGAGTATGCATATAGAAATAATTGCATAGTAGAAACAATTTATCATAGAAGTTTCAATGAGAATATAGCTGATATACGAAGCCAAACTGATGTAGAAAAGATACACGTGCGTTATCTAGAAAACATTGTGGATCAGAGCGATAATCGTCGATACGAAAACAAAGAATCTTCTGGAGGAGGATGTATCATCGATAATGGAATAAATGTATTGGATATACTTACCCGCTTATGTACTGATCTTAGGTGTGAAAACGTAGAAATTGGCTATACTAAGATATTTCCTGATGATATAGAGACCAATAGTATAATAAAACTCACAACCCCCCATACGCATATAGCTGTTACAATAGAGCTTGATCGATTATATCCATGAGAAAAAAAAGATATCACGCTTACCCATACCGATGGCACTACGACATATAGAGACATGCTTACAGGATATACAGGATTCAAGGCAAGTTTACCACATGAATATAAAGCATATATGCAACAATTTATAACAAAAATTAGAAATTGAAAGATAGAAAAAGATAAAAATACTATAAAAAATATGTTCTTACTAAAACAGATTTATACACACTGAGCTACATGAAAAAAATAAAGATAGCCATTGTTGGTTGTGGAGCTGTAGCGCATAGACGGTATCTTAAGGGTCTTGCGAATCAGACAAGAAAACCATATATACTTGATACTGTATGTGATATTGATCCAAAAAAAGTAGCAGTTGCTCAGAAGAAGTATAACATTCCCTATTGATGTACGACATTCGATAAGATTTTAGATAAAAACATAGATGTAGTAGTAGTATTGACTAGACATGATCAGCATTACGCACATTGCAAGTTTTTTTTACAACATGGAATGCATGTGTATAGTGAAAAACCTCTAACCGGGAATACCAGACAAGCAAAACAACTCCAGGCTTTATCTCAAAAAAAGAATCTGATTGTGTGATGTGCTCCACAAGTAATGTTGTCCTCTCGCAATAGAAAACTAAAACTTTTACTCACACAGAAGTATATAGGGAAGATAGCATATATTCGCTGTAGTGGATCAAATACATGACCCGCAGCAAGACCAGATACCGACTATGACCCTATTCGATTTTATCAAAATGGTTGATCCTTAGATAGTTTGGGAATATATAATGTAGCAACTCTTATACGATTATTTGGGGAACCAAAAAGCATATGTGCACTGAGCGGTATAGCATTACCCAATAGAGAGGTTTTATATGGCCCCGCAGTGGGGAAGAAATTTAAAGTGACAGTGCCTGATAATGTCGTAGCATTATTAGAGTATGATAACAATATGTATGTGTCGTTTGATTGATCATATACGGTAGCAAATCCTCCGAAATATGATTTCGAAATACATGGAGAATATGGATCTCTTTTCGTAGGTTGATTTTGAGGAAAAAAAAGTATTGTATACAAATCATTAGATCACAAAATCCAATACGTATGACCAACCGATAGATCTCATATGAAGCGGAATCTTTCATGGTGAGTAGAAAAACTAGTAGAAAGTATTCGTAAAGGTCTCTCATGTGAAAATGGAATCGCATATGGAATAAGTGTGATAAAAACCCTAGAAAGAATAAAAAAATCTGCAAGCAAGCATATTTATACATAGCAGGTACATATGACTATACATTTTAGGCATATTAATTGACATGATGTGATCCCAATCACAGAATATGTGACAAATAAAAAAGTAACAAGATTCTTGACACGAAAAACATATCAAAATCATGACGATACTATGTCCTTTATTCAGTATGCTAGTAAATGTATAGCCTATCCAAATGAGTTTCTAGCCATAATATACGGACATAAACTTATCGGTACTATACATATATTGGCAGGAGAAGAATATACAAAGATTTGATTTGGCATCGTCCCCAAACAACGATGAAAATGATTGGGAGTAGAGATAGTAAAAGAACTCCTGACCTATATTAAATCCTCCAGTTGGCATCAAACATCCCATATACTTGCCGAAGTACATAAAGATAATCTAGCAGCGATCCATGTATTACAAAAAACTGCATTTAAACTACTAGAGCAGGGGCATGAGCAAATAAGAGTGAAGTATGTCTTTACTTGCCAATAGAGAATAATGAATAAAAAAAGTATTATGAAGAAGCTTATGGGATATTTTAGCCAGGACATAAGAATACATAGTATGTATGTATCTTGATCACACCAACAATCCCAAACTTCCTTTTCAGACATAGATATTTGGATTGTCTGTATGGAAGAAAGCGATCTAGCGTCATGTAGCAAGACATTGCCACAGGAGCTAGATAAACTTTTAGAGATAGTAGTATATTACAATTCCACTCCCAATCATTTCTTTTTTGTTATAAAACCAGATATACAATTGGATATAAATATTATATCTGCTTCGCAATATTTTAACATTAAGTCTCTAAAAAAACCTCTTTTAAATAATTTTACACTATCTCCAAATATATGATCAAAGGGCAGTAGTGTATACACACAACTAACCAAAAAGTTACTCATGTGATATACAGCCCTATATAGAGGCATAAGTAAGTATAAAAGATGAGATTATATAGTAGCAATAAGATTTTTACAATCGATAAGGGATAATCATATACGATGATTGATAAATTTGCTACAACAATGACTTGACATTCAAAACAAAGTGAACATAAATCGAACAATATTAGATCCGAAACTGAGGGAATTGCTAAAAGATCTATACCCGAAACCAGAAAAAAAAGAGATAGCAAAAGCAATACAATCAACCAATAAAATATTCGATATGGTATCTCAAAAATATAAAATAACAAAAACATCCAATTCCCGATCAGAAAAAGTCAAAAAGATTTTTAAAGATATATAATCTATCATGAGATTTAATCTATTAGGATCAGGATGAGTAACTCCCATTCCACGCCCCACATGTTTTTGTCATGTCTGTACACAAGCCAGAGATAAAGGCCTTCCGTATGCAAGAACTACCTGCTCTCTTTTTGTATATGATATTAACATGTTGTTTGATACAGGCGAAGATATAAGATGGCAACTCAATAGAGAGAAAATAGAGAAAGTTGAGCATGTTATTCTAACACATTGGCATCCCGACCATACACATGGATTAAGGATTTTAGAAAATATGAATCGAGACTTTGAAAATAAACAACCAAGAGGCAAGCCTATTAATGTCTATATATCAGATTTTCAAAAATCTATTTTTACAAAATTATCATGCTGATCATTTCTGGATTATTACGAATCCAAGGGAATTATAAAAATTCACCAAATGGATCACAAAAAACCAATAATGCTGCAAGACATAGTGATTACACCATATTATATTGAAAAAACAAAGGCATTTTACTTCTTACTTGAGCAAGGACAAAAGCGTAGTATCTATGCTATGTGTGAATATGATGAGCTCAAGATATATGATGACATAAAGGATGTAGATATATATATAGCTCATACATTGTTTTGGGAAAATCCAGATGTTAGTCCAAGAAAGATTCCTCCAATAGATGAGGATACCTTCGAAAAGATGTTACAAGATACAAGTAAAGTGCATACCAAAGAAGTAATCCTTACTCATATAGAAGAATCATTTCAACTCAATCATGATGAGCTCAAACAAAAAATGAAAAAATATTATCCAGACTACAATATCACCGTGGGATATGATGGTATGATTATACAACTTTAAGGAATAGCATAGTAACCTATGACCAAAGAAGTATTCGACGAAAGCATAGATAAGACCAAAATCCTTTCAGCTTTTCTGGAACAAGCAAGAAATATAAAAGATATCAAAATATATAAATTTGGTTCACAAGTAATGGATGAAGAGGTAAATGCATATGGAGACCTAGATCTCTTAATTTCAGTAAAAGATGAGGGACAGATATCGCTTGTCGAGGGGCAACTCATAAAGTATTTTAGGAACGTTGTCTGACAGAACGCAATTATATTGAATTTTGAGAGAAATGTCTATGAAAAGTACTTAACTACCCCTGACGGAGAGTATGTTATTCATCTCCACATATTTGATAGTAAGACGTATACCATCATCAAGGAAAGGAAGCACGAGCTTTTACTCAACACTTCTGATGGAGACTGAAATCATATAGATATAAAAAAATATATAGAACATCTTGCAATTAGATCATACCGTCTGCTGAGCAAGATCGAAAAAGGGAGCTATCAAGAAGTGGTTGTGATATTTGATACGCTCAAAAAAGAACTATTGCTACCATTATTATCAGAGATATATCTAAAAAAAGCACAAACACATCCGAAATTTCTAGATATAAATGCTTTCCCAGAAAAAATAAGGAGTCTCTATATAGAATGTCATCCCAAACCAACAAAAGCATCGTGTACCACCTCTGTTAAATCATGTTTGGCCATAATACAAGAGACTATAACACAGATTCCACCACAGTGAGTAGATCTCCCCCAAAGGATGATATCTCATTTATATGAAAAAATAGTTTCTTACGAGTCACAAAACAATGCATAATATTAAAAAGGAATTACTACATTACCTAGCATACGTAGCCAAGACTCTCAAGAAGCGAGAGAGGATGCATCTTACTATACAAAAATATTCATCCCATACAGGCATTATCGATATGCCCAAATTATGAACTATAGCTGCATATAATTCTTTTGTTGTATCTATTGAGAAATATGGGTATGAAGGAGTAAATATAGGACTCACACCGATACGACTAAAAAAGATCCCCCCAAAATATGTACAAACATTACTAAATAAGAAAATTCTAAAGAGTTTCCATGGGACCTCTTTAAAGAGGAGTATAAAAGCAAATATATCATATAAAAGCATTCTCAAACAGGATAAGAATACAATCGATGCATTAGATCCTCAGGGAAAGATAGGAATCAATTATGATCTTTATGCCTGACATGATATATATGTTTCTCGGCAAAAAAGCTTTAAAGCCACTCAACAAGATAATACAAAGAAACTAGGAGCACATATAAACTGATGAGGAACACCTTTGACTGCATATCATATACGAGAACATATTATCACCACTATAGCGTCAGTTCACAAAGACCGTAGGCCCATATACATAGAGATACCAGGGACAAGATGACGAAGCATGATGCCAGATATATCTGATAGTAGTTTACAAAAGATCGTGCTATTATTAAAAAAATACCTACCACGCAGTGGAAGACTATGTCTCGATATAGGACATATATTTACGCGATCCAGAACAGATACAGATATAGCAAAAGTCTTAGGCCTAATAAAAAAATATAAAAAGCACATTCGTATGCTCCATATTTCTAGTGCAGGATCCTATAACAAACATTTCCAGGTAGCATATAATAATTTTACAAACAACAAATATCCTACACGACATACGAGGTGACTAGATTTCCAGGGAGTAATATATGAAAAGAAAATGCTCCAATTTATTGCTACAGTAAGGAAAATATTAAAAAACCAATACATTATTGAAGTATGCGAATCCAGATTGCCCTCTATCTCTATAAAAGATTATTTCGAGACCAATATCCTGTGAGATGAAGTAGACTCAGTCTTTTTTGATCAGATA
>CAZEYI010000002.1:3529-16422 GCA_964516785.1 uncultured Candidatus Peribacteria bacterium | reverse complement strand
ATGATACATCATTGCCACTAGATTTTCGCAAAGAAAAAATGATAGAACGACGAACCAGGCATAAGGAATTATTAATCAAAAAATGACTTACTGTAGATAATCTAAAGCATGTCATTTCGCTCGATCGCATCGTCCAGAGAACGTGAACCGAGGTATTATTTAATAAAGCTCTGGAGTACGAAATACCAGTAGTTGTGTTTTCTGCAAGTGGAATAGGAATTGATCCTATACGCATACTTTTGCAGCATCGAGAGCTAGATCACTCAAATGTCCATATCGTAGGAAATATCCTCCATCGAGACGCTAATGGCACAATGATCGACTACAGCAAACCCATTATTCACTCACTCAACAAATCAGAATCTACTATCCGATGAGATAATAAATACGCAGATCTCCAAAAAATTCTTACTCCAAGGCCACATGCTATTGTCCTATGAGATCATCTGCACGATGCGCAGATGGTAGATGATCGCGATGATCGTATCGTATTGAGGGTTGGTTTATGCAATATAAACGTAGAAAAAAACCTACCAGAGTTTTTACAAACATTTGATGTAGTCATCACTGACGATGGATCTTTGGGTGAAATAAATGACATGATATTCACATAAAATGATATAAAGTTCTACTAGATCATAGACATTGACAAATTATAAAAAATATGTATCATAGAAGAACATTATCTCGTGTCTTTCTATGAATATCATCCGCCCCGATATTTACGACAACACCACCCTCAGACAAACCACCGAAAAATTGTCTGACAAAAATGTAGAGATCACCGATGATCTTATCATCAATTTGGTCACCAAATATTTTTTTGCATACTTCTATCCTGAGGCATTTGATCATGTGGTCAACATTAGAGCAATAGAAGATCTTTTCCAAAAATGCTCGCTCTATTTTGCGCACGATGCTCTTGCCAACAAACTCCGCCAGACAATAGATGTACACACTCTCATCCCTGAAGCTCAGATAACTGCCAAAAACAATTATGCTATATGAATGCTCTGAGATATAGCTCCTACAGTAGCATTAGTAAAAGATATCATATCCAGAAAATTGGAGGCAGCACTTACCAACCATCGCTACAATTGATTGGACCTGGGGACATGATCCGGCATATTGCTCCTGGCAGAGTATATCCAAGCTCGTAGAAATGATTTTAGATCGATACAATGTATTGGCATAGAAAAACACTGACCATCATCTGCTCGTGCAAACAAACTCCTAGACATACTCTACCCAGGCCGTATAAAAGTGATGACCGAAGATACAACCAGAGTAGAGGCTTATAGAAATCTCCGTATGCAGTGACCAATCAATTTTATCGCCAATGAAACTATCCCAAGGACGGGCGATGCAATGGGCAATAATGTAAGCGATCCTTTTTACGAAAACATCACTGCACTGTATGATGCCTTGCCAGATCAATTACTTCCAGAGACCCAATTCTTCCCGCAAAAAATGCAGATCGACATCCGCATACACGGTAGTCAATTACAGGAAGTAATGCATGCAAACAAGCGATATTTATATGAGTTATTGCAGCTACAAGAATTGCTCGATCAGCGCGACAAATCATCTTCCAATATACACGTCTTTCAGCAAGTCTATCCACTCCACATAGAAGTAAATGGCAAACTAATACCTATGCATGAGATAGGCAACGACATCCTCCAGACAGGCAAAGTTCAGAAGCATCCAGTTCGAAAAGAACGCTGGAATAAAAAAAATACTATTTAATGCGTACACGATCATGACATCTACAGAGGTGACAAATTTGAGTCTCCAGGAAGCTTCTATCCAATCTTTTCGCATAGAGCAAATAGATATAGACAGACAAAAATTGATAGTAATTTTTTTGCAATCTAAACGCGAACAAATTATCTCAGAAAAAACCTCTGAACTTGAGCAATTGCTGCAACAAGATGCTATAGATGTCCAGCTTATAAAGGTGGTCATAGATCGAGTAGAGAATACACGATGCAAACAAAAAATGCCTGTGGATTTTGATATAACACAGATCCCTACAAACCCATTATTGAAACAACTACAAGCAATTATTCTTAAGTCTTATGACGCTCCTTTTTTGCGAGATGACTATGAATTATTACAAAAAATATATTTATATATTCTCCATATCCAAGACCTCAAAGCAGCAGCAAAGCAGAGACTAGAAGCTGGTTTGGACGTACCTAGATATTATCGTACAGATATTGTCAGTAGAGAACGGATTCGCGACAATCGAGAACATCTTCAAAAACTCATGGCTGCTTTTGAAAGAGCTGCATTTACGGACGAAACAATTAGTCCCACCGAATGGATGGACGAAGTATCTAGAGATGAGTATTACAAAGAGAGACGAAAAAATATATTTACTATGCTCGATGATAAAGAAAATAGTGAGTCGCCTTTGACGATCATCAACACAGGTCTGGCTCACAAGGAACTGAAGACAGAGCTCAATGAGTTGTTTGGCGATATAAATAGATGAGCAAGGCACTATCTGACCAATTATCAGTATACGCGCCAAGAAGATGAGAAGTGGTATCGAGAACAAGAAGAACAAAAAAGAGATCAACAATTTCAAGAGCGCCACGGATACTCTCGTGCGGTAGCAGAAGAATTGCGAGACTTGGCTATACATATCAGCCTAGGGAGATCGGTACAAAGTCCTCGTCATCAAGAACTCCAATCCTTACATTCAAAAGCACTCCAAGACAATATACAATATATTGCCAAACATAAAAATGATTCCCATACAGAGAAAGTAATATTGGAATATCAGCTTAGGGATCTAGCACAACGTACTATAACTGACTGATCCGAATTTTCGGCGGAAGATTTGCAACTTCAAGCAAATCATGCACAAGAGCTAGAAAATCACATACAGGAAATACATCAGACCAATCAGCGTGCAAAAGAAAGAGATATGCACGATAAAGCAAAACAAAAAGAACTCGATAGAGATGGAGTATCAGAAAATATATACAAACAACTCAAAATTATCGAATATTATTTTCTAAATCGCCTTGATATCAAAACACAAGCCGGAGACAAAATAACATTTTCGGATCCGATGCAAATTCCATTGTCAGTTGATGGGCTGCTCTACTTCAGAGATCATCAAGAAAAAGATATGACGCAGCGATTTTTGGATAGAATGCATGGCAGAGAACAAGAATCTCCATTATTTCTCAAATGACTGCAGATCACAGATCTTACTTATGGCGCTTTAGAAGCAGCCATTAAGCAGTTAGAAGACAAGGACATCGCCCCCATATTATGATCTTTATTGAGATATAAAGCATTGCCTAGGCTAGAAGATAAATAAAAAATTGTTTATAACAGACAGCACTTATGCTCACTATCCACCCAGACATATATGATAAGACCCATTCACTCAAACAAACAATTGAGATTTTGTGTGATAGAGAAAATCTATTTACTGAAGATAGCTTAGAAAATATATTGCTTAACCTAGTGACCAAATATTTTTACGCATATCGTCATCCAGATAGCGTCGATGTATCAGTAGATTTGCCAGCGATAAATGCGGTGAGAGAGGAATATGATAGTTACGGACTTCTCAAAGAAATTGCTTGGAAAGAAGGTGGTGATTTTGTCCCAGAAGAGGGCTCTCACAAATTTTTCTACGAGCATGATTACCATGTGCGTATGCTGAGCGACATAGCTGCTACTACAGCAATAGTAAAAGATATTATCTTCAGAGAACTTTCTCCTGAGCTCAAGGGCACTAGATATAAAGGGTTGGATCTGGGAACAGGTACAGGTATTTTACTCTTGGCACAATATATCCAAGCCCAAAGGAATGGCTACACATCGCCACAAAACATAGGCATAGATAACGACGCTTGGGCCATTAAAAATACTGAGCAACTTATGAAGAAGCTATGATGTGGTTGTGTTTTGTACGGAGATACAACACGTGCAGAATTATATCGAACTCTCTATATGGATAGTCCCATACATCATATATCCAACGAAACAATACCACCGACAAATTATAAGATGAACTCAAAGTCAGATCCATTTTTCAAAAATGTCGCCGCGTTATATACCAATATACATAGATTTATTCAACCTCAAACAGAGTTTTTCCCTAGCAAGATATGAGTAGCAGCGCAACGATGACCTCAGAGTACATATATGGAATGTACGCCATCCAATAAATTTCTCTACAAAGAACTATATCTAGGGAAAAATACTCCATGACAGATTACAAGCTATCCAGAAACTACTATGGAGGATCTGAGATTGTCACTTATCAGAATGCAACAGATTGCTATAGCAGGAGTTATGATGAAGACAGACGACGTATGACAAGATATCGTACATAGAGGTAAAGTAGCTAAGAACACCTACGGCGCGCGTCGATAAATAACTATGATCACTTGCTTTCATTGCACACAATACTATATCCGAGGCATACGGTATTTATTTTTTCTCCAATACTCTCATGCCTATTATCACCCTATTGGTAGCTGCTTTGGCTACATTTATTCTCGGAATGATCCGATACTCTCCAGCATTGTTTGGTACTACGTACATGAATTTCGTCAACGCTGGCAAGAAAAAAACAGCTGGCAAACCAAGCATGACTAAGATGATTCCTTTGTTTGTCGGACAGTATCTTCTCAATCTTGTCATAACATTTATCACGTATATATTTCTCACCTACGGTGGAACAGTAAGCTATCAAGATGCTATCGTGACTGCGTTGTTGCTCTGGGTATGATACCAACTTACATCAACACTTGGTAACGCTCTCTGGGAACAAAGATCATGGAAATATTACGCTATCACAGGAGGTATGGAATTGCTTGCTTTGATCGTAACAGTTGTTGTTATCGTTGCTATGTCATAGAAAAATATGATAGAAAAAAAAGTAGCATCCTATTTGGGATACTACTTTTTTTGTTTGCTCATCTTGCTATGTTGCATGGTCATCACATCCATGACGTGTTCTATAATTCCTTTTTCCGGTAGATAAGTATCTTTACAAAATCTGATTATTTGCTCGGGAAATTTATTTTTGATAAGTTCCATTTCGCTATACATTTCTAGGTCTTTTTTGAGTCCTAGTCGAAGTCCATATTTAGTAGACTTAAATATATTGATTCCTGATGATGGCATCCATATACACTTTTTGTCGTGCTCCATCATATATCTGTTCATAAGACAATCAAGCGTTAGATTTTTGATGGGCTGTTGCAAGATATCCAAGAGATATTTTTTCTTGATAATTCTCTCTCCGCTGGTGAGTATATCTCATCTAAAAAGTTTGATATGCATAGGAGCGTTGATCCTCCTCAGAATGATCATATCCATACGATAGGCAAAATATATCTGTATAGCGTCGGATAATTCTTGTTGTTGCAATCCGACAAGATCGCCATCGCAGGTAAAAATATCTGCATACTGCGCCGCCAATGCACCTGTTTTTATCGCACCAGATTTGCCCTTATTTTTATCATGGCTAATAAGGCGCACAGTAGGGAAATGAGCTTGTACATAGGCCCCTCATCCATCAGTAGATTTGTCGTCGACACAGATTATTTCGCCAATTTCAGAAACAGTAAGCAATACTGATAGCACATCTCCTATTCTTATTTTTTCATTGTACATAGGTACAATACAGGTTATTTTATTCTGCATTATATAGCGCAAGCAAATATACTAGGGACTAGCCTATACAAAAGATATCTACTTTCTAGTCCTTTTGTCAGAGGCAGCATTGGTGCACTATTTACTAAAAAACAATAGCCCCAAGTGATCGTTGATTTCTACAGCTTCACAATGATATGCATTAAAGTAGTTGACTATATCAGCTGGATTGTGTGTCTTATCTGTTAGGTGATACTCTATGATAATATAGCGACATCTTTGATAGTATTGTCTATGCTCTGGGATGAGTATATTCCATTCTCATCATTCGATATCTATTTTCAAGATATCATATGTAGTGTCTAGATTTATAAGATCAGAGATCGATACGGTCTCTACTACTGTCTTGCCTTGATTACTTATTTTTCTTCATGATGGGCTAAGTGTATTGTCAAAGAGTACCTCTCCTTTGTGAGCATACAATGCTTTATTATACAAAACTCCCATGATATTGTTTGTATCTAGATTGTGTTTCATCAAAGCAAAATTTTCTGGATCTGGTTCTACAACAATTGCTTCCTGTACATCAAAATACTCATTGCAATACAGACTAAAGAGTCCTACATTCCCCCCTATGTCTACGATATGTAATTTCTTGTCATTCGTAAAGTAGTTTGTCATTTTATGGAAGAAAAAATCATATTCTATTCATGAATATATAAGCATTAACTGTGCTATATCTGAAGATCATTTTCTTAGCTTGATTGTCTGTGTGGGAGAAACAAAATGCACATATGGATCTCACATATGTAGCCAATACGCGATAGATACCCAAAGATTGTTACACGAGAAATAGCGCTTGAGATATAGAAAAAAAGATAATACCTGTTTTTTCATCTACAAAGACAATAACAAATGTCATCACCATAAGTTAAAACAAATAGTTTTCAAGCTATTGTTCTATAGCTCTTGCAAATACATACATATCCTATATTGTGCCTATGTTTATTATTGGTTTCTCTATGAACACAACACAGATCATCGCACGGACATCTATCGTTGTCACGATTATAGCAAATGCACGATATATACGTGGCATCATACAGTGACGAAATAAGCCACATGCATTTTCTCGATTGATCCGATGAATTATGACAGGGACGGCATTCTTTGCGCAGAGGACACAGACGGATAGTATTGCTACGCGAGTTCTGTGATTGAGCGCTATTATTTGTTTCATAGTTGCTGCCTTTGCACGATATAAGCACAAAAGTGTTATTGCACAAATTGATCGATTGTACTTTGGTCTTTCTGTCATCTCGCTGTTACTTCGATATGTGACGAAGACGCCTGTATGGTCAGTTATATTGATTGCTCTCACAGATCTGTTGGCATTTCTTCCTACCTTTCGTAAGACTCGACACGATCCAGAGGCAGAAGGCATTTTTGTCTATGCTCTGTCTTCCATAAAGTTTGTATTGGTTGTGCGAAGTCTCGATGTTATTACTCTTACGACAGCATTGTATCCGATATATCTGATTCTTGCAAATGGGACATTTACGATCTTTGCATTGCTGCGCCGTTGGCAGAAAACTAGCTAGTTATTTTCCCAACAACCCATCATGAAGAAAGTAGGATATATTACATAACAGATTGCCATCTTTGGATTTTGCCTTGCTACTATAAAAGTCAGTAAATATAGTGTGATTTAATTCCTTATGTGCAGGTATAAATTTTCTCATGACTGCAAAATGATCATCTTTGTGTACAAATAGATCCTCCATCTCATCCGTAAATGCGGCATCTCATTTCTTTTTTTCTTTATCCAAAAAAGTATAGAATTGTACTAAGCTTTGATAGTAGGCAAGCCATAGTTTTCAAAAATCTTGTCTGATGTTTTTTGGTAGATAAGGAGATGGTCATCATTTGCTCATGCCTTGAGCAACTCGTTCACGAAAGGCATCTTGAAATATATTGTTTTTCTGTATATTGATCATCTCATTGATCGATCCATTAACAACCATATACGCAGTCATGTCAGGTTGCATGGCGCTTGGATATCCAGATAAGATATCGTCTCTTCCTGCTATAAGCTCAGAATTTTTCATGACTACTTTCTTCTTTTGTTTGGCTTCTTTATCAGGGTTTTTATGAAAGGGATGAAGCTTAGAATGTTGTGTAGTAAGCTGTACTCAGATAGAGATAGGCTCTCATTTTTTGGGTATGATATTGCTGACAAAATCCACCTTCCAGGTATGGTCAAGATATAGCGATGCTTTGACATGAGAAAATGCTAGTTTGTTATGTTGAAAAGCATATTTATAAAGATGATCTACGAGAAAAAATTCAAACGCCAATCCTGGATTGGCCATAATTTTATCAAATTTTTCTTCCCAGGAAAATGTATCTACAAGTTCTTGAGCATGATTATATCTTCCTATAGTATATTCTGGGCCACGAAAATTACTCAATGCAAAATACTGCAAATGTTTGTACATATCTTCATCAGATATCTTGTCTGACAATAGTCCTCGTAGTTGCGTATTGATCGGATGTGTATGATGAGAAAGAGGTAGTTTAGACACAAGAGCATCCATTCTTTCATCTATATAATCCGATTGTATACAAGGTAACTCTGCTGGTCTAACTATCTTGCGTGACATACCAAAAAGAACCAAAACAAAAGGAATTACTCCTTTTTATTTCTGTTTTATAAAATAATATTCACTATCTTTCCTGGCACATATATTATCTTTTTTGGTTCATTTGTCCACTGTTTTTGGAGCTTGTTATCATTTTTGACAATAGCAATTACCTCGTCCTGGTTCGCGCCTGGAGTTATGGTAATCGTTCCTTTCACTTTGCCATTGAACTGTACTGCCATCGTGATGCTATCTTCGACGACAAGCTTCGGATCAAATGTTGGCCACTTTCCTGTATGGAATATAGAAAATTTTTCACCCAATTGTTCCCAGATTTCTTCTGCCAAATGTGGCGCAAATGGAGCGACGATAAGTGCAAGCGTTTTGATCGTTTCTCTTGATACTGTCTTCAACTCCGTCAATCCATTGACCAATATCATAAGCTGCGATACGGCAGTATTAAATCTAAAGTTTTCTATGTCTTCTCACACTTTCTTGATAGATTTGTGGAGGAGTGATTGTATTTCTTTAGTGTCATTCTGTCATTCTGAACGAAGTGAAGAATCCATGGATCCTTCGGCTTTGCCTCAGGATGACAACTCCATCTTGTCGACCAGTCTGCATATCTTATCCAAGAATTTTTTCACACCTTTGACTCATGCAGTACTTCGTGCGACCTCGTTTTCAAAAGGCCCCATAAACATCTCGTATGTCCTGAAAGCATCAGCCCCGTATTCACCGATTACTTCATCAGGATTGATAACATTGTTCCATCTCTTGGACATTTTTCTGCCATCTTCAGCCAATACCAAGCCCACACCATACAATTTCTTGAACGGTTCGCTCGTGCTTACTGCGCCGATATCATAGAGGAACTTGTGCCAAAAACGTCCGTAGATCAAGTGTCTGGTTGCATGCTCCAGTCATCAGACATAGACATCAACTTGTCATCGATATTTTTCTTTATCTTTCCCGACAAGTGCTTTATCATTATTTGGATCCATATAACGAAGCCAGTATCGTGATGATCCAGCCCATTGTGGCATCGTGTTCGTTTCTCTTTTTCATTCAGGTACATTGACCCAATCTTTGATATTTGCTAGTGGTCCTTCTTCACTACCGGTAGGTTCGTATTCTTCCACCATCGGTAACTCCAATGGCAAATCTTTTTCCTGCATCGGCATTATTTTGCCGTCCTTACCGTGGATCATAGGTATAGGTTCTCCCCAATATCTCTGTCTCGAAAACACCCAATCTTGGAGTCTGTATTGTACTTTGACGCCACCGATTCATTGCTTTGTTAGCCATGCTTGCATAGCTGGGATTGCTTCATACGAACTCATTCAGCTAAATACTCAAGAATTTATAAGTGTACCCATATTTGTCATGAGTGAGATCTCTCATTTATAGTTTAATTCTAAAAGTTTTTCTATCAATCAATCGTTGTTATATATAATATAGTACGGTTTGTTGTTTGATCCTTGAGAAGGAGAGATGAAGTATCCATCTTGAACACTATCCCTCGGATCTTCTTCAGTGAATAAAGAAGGATAATAATCTGCCACGATTTTATCTAATTTCTCTCCGACTACACTAGTTATAATAGGCAAATCATACTTCTTCGCAAAAGCATAGTCCCTTTCATCATGTGCAGGTACAGCCATCACCGCACCGCTACCATAATTCATCAACACATAATCCGCTACCCAGATCGGCACTGGTTGTTTGTTAAACGGATTGATAGCGTAGGCACCAGTAAAGACCCCTGTTTTTTCTTTTTCTGCGTCTCTTTCGAGTGATGTTTTGTTAGCTGCATCTTTGACATATTTTGCGACTGCTTTTACATGTTCTTTAGTTGTAATTTCTTTCACTAAGGGATGCTCAGGCGCAAGCGCTACAAACGACATACCAAACACCGTGTCTACACGTGTCGTGTAGATAGAGAAATTGTGTTCAGTAAGCGGGACTATATATGTGAGTAGCTCAGGGAATGCTACATAATTTCCAAACTTATCGCTAAAGTGTCCGGCATCAGCAAATGATACAAGATGCGCGTCAGGGAAATTTTTATCACAATATTTTTTGACTGTCTTATAAGGAGTAACAGGATCTGTTTGTGACAATAATATAATATGCTCTCCTACAAGTTTTGAAACTTTTTTTGTATCGAGTTTGCTATCCTTTATGTATGCGATCACGCCATCACGAACAAAATCCCGCAAATCCGTCATTCATTCTACCACAGGAGCGATCATGATAAGTTTCTTGATCTTCTTGTTCATCTTAGCCACAAAATGTGGTGCAAGAAACCCTCATAAGCTATGTCATATGATTATGGTATTTTCGTCTATCTGCTTGCCATATTCTTTTTCCAAGAAAGCCAATTGTTCTTCGAGATTTGGCGTCAGTGTATTTGGCAAATCAGGCACCAAGACTGGTATATTAGCATTTCATAGTGTCTTCTTGAGCCATTGAAATCGATGCCTATTGCTATCAGCAGTGATGCCATGTAATACAATTACTTTGGAAACATTGTCCATATTTGCCACCTGCATCACAAACTCGGTTCCTTTGCTTTTGCCTATTCGATTGCGTTGCATTTCTTTGACATTATCTGGCCATTCTGGTAATTCGTTCAAGCCATCCAGAAGTCTTTCCGCATAGTCGGTGATTCTAATAACCCATTGTCTCATAGGTTTTTGTTCGACATCAGATCCACAACGTTCACATTTACCGTTATCCAGATCCTCATTTGCCAAACCAGTCTTACAGCTTGGACATCGATTGATAGGTTTGTAATCCACAAAAGCCAAACGATGCTGGTCGAGTGCTTTTTCAAGATCAGTACCCTTGAGTCATTGCTTCGCTAATTTTTTTTCGAGTTCTTCTATAGGTTTCGCAGTCCCAGCAACTGCATCATAGTAGTGATTGTATAATTTGAGAAATGCCCACTGCGTCCATTTATAAAATTTGGGGTCAGTTGTCTGTACTTCTCTATCTCGGTCGTAGGTAAATCCCATAGATTCGAGCTGTTCCTTATACCTAGCGACATTGGTCGCGGTAGAGACGGCTGGATTTACTTTGTTCTTGATGGCATATTGTTCTGCTGGTAGCCCAAATGCATCAAATCCCATAGGATGTAAGACATTATATCCTTGCAACATTTTGAGTCTCGCCAAACTATCGGTAGCTAGATATCCCTTTGGATGTCAGACATGCAATCCAGCTCCAGACGGATACGGAAACATATCGAGCGCATAAAATTTCGGCTTATCAGACGATTCGGTCGTCTTATATGTCTTTTCTTTCTTCCACTTTGCTTGCCACTTAGGACCAATTGCTTTGCTATCGATAGTCATGCGTTCGGTATTCGATAAAACATATAGGTGGACCATAGTTTTTTGTCCTACAAAAACAAGATTTATTCCGCAAGCAGCTATCTATATGTATACAAAAGCTTGACAAATAGAAAAAATGGAGTATAGTGCGATGACTTTGTTGTGCTCTTTCTTATATATAAGGAGAGTCACAAAAGTATATGTATTGGCAAAAGAGAGAATACTGCGACATGTCCACATAGACAGACAAAAAATTCATATATAGTGGATGTAAAGCTATCGCCCCTCTCGAGCAAAATATATAAAATGCGACACAAAGCGTCAAGATACGACACATTTTTTTTAACTCAAAACCCAGTTCTCATGCAGGATCCAAAAATTCCAGAAAACGATTTACGCATTTCCTTGCATTTTCTCTTGCAATTTGTTTCGTGATTTGTATCTTACTAGTCGTATGCGAATTTTTTGTTTACTCAAAAATGTCGCAAAACAGCATCCCGAGTGCAGCAGTACAATCCCAACAGGATGCACACACATGCTACGCCGGGGTAGCTCAGTGGTAGAGCAGAGGCCTGAAAAGCCTTGTGTCGGCAGTTCAATCCTGCCTCCCGGCACCATGGGCATATAGCTCAGTTGGTTAGAGCGCGTCTCTGATAAGGACGAGGTCGGTGGTTCGAGTCCACCTATGCCCACCACCGGGGATTAGCTCAGATGGCTAGAGCGCTTGGTTTGGGACCAAGAGGTCGCGAGTTCGAGTCCCGCATCCCCGATTCCTCTGTTTAGGCTTTAGCATACGAGAAGGCCAAACAATTAAACAAGTAATTACATTTTATCTTTTACGATAACATTATTATGGCAAAATTGCACGTTAATGTCGGTACTATTGGTCACGTTGATCATGGTAAGACAACTTTGACTTCTGCGATCTGTACAGTAGCTGCTACCAAAGGTTGGGCTAAAGCTATGAACTACGGAGATATTGATAACGCACCAGAAGAAAAAGCAAGAGGTATTACTATTAATACAAGACACGTTGAATACGAAACTGAAGTAAGACACTACGCACATATCGATTGTCCAGGACACGCTGATTATATCAAGAATATGATCGTAGGTGCTGCACAAATGGATGGAGCTATACTTGTAGTTTCTGCTACTGACGGTCCTATGCCTCAGACAAGAGAACACATTTTGTTGGCTAGACAAGTTAATGTACCAGAAATCGTAGTATTCTTGAATAAGTGTGATATGGTTGAAGATGCTGATATGTTGGATCTTG
>CAZEYI010000002.1:0-3519 GCA_964516785.1 uncultured Candidatus Peribacteria bacterium | reverse complement strand
GATCTCGTTGAAGAAGAAATTAGAGATCTTTTGAAGAAGCAAGGATACAAGGGAGACGAAACTCCTATCATTAGAGGTTCTGCTCTCAAGGCTGGAGAAAATCCAACTGATGAAGCAGGTGCTGCAAAATGTGTTTGGGATCTTTTGGCTTCATTGGATGCATTCATCCCAAATCCAGTAAGAGATACAGAAAAGACTTTCTTGATGCCTATCGAAGATGTATTCTCTATCAAAGGTAGAGGTACAGTAGCAACAGGTAGAATTGAAAGAGGTATCATCAAAATGAATGATGATGTTGAAATTATGGGTCTTGGTAAAGAATCTATGAAATCTACAATTACTGGAGTAGAAATGTTCCACAAACAATTCGAATCAGCTGAAGCTGGTATGAACGTTGGTCTATTGCTCAGAGGTGTTGACAAGGAACAGATCGAAAGAGGTCAAGTTATTGCAAAACCAGGAACAGTAAAAGCTCACAAGAAATTTGAAGCTGAAATATACGTATTGAAGAAGGAAGAAGGTGGTAGACATACTCCATTTATGGCAGGATACAGACCACAATTCTTCTTGAGAACAACTGACGTTACTGGTGCAGTTACTGTAAAGGGCGCTGAAATGATTATGCCTGGTGACAACGCTAAGATCGATGTTGAATTGATCTACCCAGTTGTAATGGAAGAAGGTTTGAGATTTGCAATTAGAGAAGGTGGTAGAACAGTAGGTGCAGGAGTTGTTACAAAGATATTGGAATAATCCCTTTTAAATAGAAACGCTACATATAAGGATGCCAGCGAAAGCAAAATCATCATCAAATCCAAAATTGAGAATCAAGCTCAAGAGCTATGATCTCAAGATGCTGGAGTCCTCTTTGGGCAAGGTTACCGGGCTTTTGGTTAAGTCCGGTGCCGATGTCAAAGGACCGATTCCATTACCAAGCAAGAAGAAGATCTACACAGTAATCAGATCGAACTTCAAGCACAACGAATCTAGAGAACAATACGAAAGAATTACATATACAAGATTGATTGACGTTACTAATATGGGTCCCAAGACTATGGAGTATCTCCAAAACATTGCGATCCCAGTGGGTGTTATGGTCGATGTAAAAGTATTCTAAGTAATTGCCTCGGTGTTTGTTTTAAATGTTTATGACTTTGTGTTCAATGAGTACATACGGATTGGTAGTACAAAAAAAGGAAATGACCAGAATGTGGGTAAATGATAAGTTTGCCTCAGTCACTCTTTTGACTATCCCTACGCAAGAAATAGTAAGATACAAAACTGAAGAAAAAGACGGTTATGTAGCTGCGGTTGTAGGAGTAGGTAAAAAAGAAACGGGTAAGGTAAAAGGTGCTAAGATTGCCTACAAAAAATGTGCCGAGTTTCCTGTTGACGCAAACTTCATACAACAATACGCTGCTGGTGCCGCGCTTACAAGTGCTGCATTGGAAGGTGTAGAAAAGGTTACTTTGATAGGTGAAGGTAAGGGTAAAGGTTTCCAAGGAGTTATGAAAAGACATAATGCACACGGATGACAAAAGACTCGTGGTTCTAAATTCCACAGATGGGTAGGTTCGACTGGTAATAGAAAACCAAGAAGAACACAAAAAGGTCACCCACATGCAGGTCGCATGGGTGGTGAAACTATCAAATTGAAAGATAAACAAATCATCGATATATTCACAAACAATGGGGAACATATCGTAGCTGTCAAAGGCTCTGTTCCAGGTTCATACAATGGTATACTCAAATTATACGTATCATAGTTAAGAGCATAACAATTATTTAATCAAAACGCCCAACGGACGATGACATACTCAGTAGAAGTGTATAACAACAAAGGTAAGGTAGTAAAGACTATCGAACTCGATGCGGAATTGTTTGGCGAACACGCCATCAACAAAAACGCTATCCATGAATATTATTTGTACCAACAAGCTAACGCCCATACCAACGCTGCTGACTCTAAGACAAGAGCAGAGGTACAAGGTTCTGGGAAAAAGCTTTTCAAGCAAAAGGGTACAGGTAATGCAAGACCTGGTGATCGTAGATCTCCTATTAGAGTCCATGGTTGAGTTGCTTTTGGTCCAAAGAGTGAAAGAAATTTCACCAAAGGGATGAACAAGAAAGTAAGAAACTTGGCATTGAGAGGATTGTTGTCTATGAAGGCACAAGAAAATAAGATTCTAGGTTTGGATGCATTTGATACAAAGGAGCCAAAGACAAAGTTGGCTGTAGATGTTCTCAAAAATATCGGCTTAGACAATAAGAAAGTATTGTTCGTTCTTGGAACTAAAAATGACGTTACAGAAAAGTCATTTAGAAACATCAAGAACCTCAAATACATTCACGCTAATTATCTCAACCCAGCAGATTTGATGAAGTATGACACAGTATTGATGTTGGAAGATGCATTGACACACATTAACACAAAATAGTTTATATTCCTAGCAAATCATCACTATGACATTCAAGCAAATTCTCAGACAGAGAGCTAAGAAGAGTGTGCAGACCAAAGCTATAAATAAGGTTGGTCCACACCAGATCTTGATTGCTCCTCTCTTCACAGAAAAATCATACAAGCAACAAGAGGCTATGAATGTCTATGCATTCAAAGTACATCAAGATGCTAATAAGAATGATGTAAAAAAAGCAGTTGAGGCAATGTATAAGATCGTGCCTGTATCTGTAAACTTGGTAAGCGTTCCATTCAAGGGGAGAGAAAGAAGAAGCCTTGTAAGACGCGCATACAAAAAAGCTATCATCAGACTTAATAAGAAAGATAAGATCGAAGTAAGTGCATAATAGTATACCATTTAATTCCATCTCCTTGACCAAACATGTCAGTAAAATCGTACAAGCCATATACACCATCTAGACGTTTCATGGTCGGTTATGACTTCAGTGATATCACTACCAACAAGCCAGAAAAAACTCTTACTGTTTCTGTAAAAAGAACGGGTGGTAGAAACCACACAGGAAGAGTGACTTCTAGATTTATGGGAGGTGGTCATAAAAGACTATACAGACTTATCGACTTCAAAGGATACGATAAGGTAAATGTACCAGGTAAAGTTGCTACAGTGGAATATGATCCATTCAGAACTGCCAGGATCGTTCTCGTACACTTTGCAGACGGAGAAAAGCGTTACAATTTGGCATGGAAAGGTGTCAAGGTTGGTGATGAAATAATGTATGGAGACAAAGCTCCTATTCAATCAGGTAATAGAAAACAACTCAAAGATATTCCAGAAGGTTTGCATGTCTACAACGTAGAATATGTGCCTGACACGAAAGGTAAGTTGATTAGATCAGCAGGAGGATTTGCTACTATCGACGGTAAAGACGAATCAGAAGCGAGGTTTTAACAATGCTGGCTTTTTTGACTCTTTTATTAGATAATATATTGTATTTGCAAGGTTATTATGAAAATTCAAAGCATTGCAGCAGTCATTTATCAAGAGCTGCTCATTCTTTTTTTGAAATCGCATTTTCATTCGAATTGGCAATAGTTTTAAT
>CAZEYI010000001.1:0-18908 GCA_964516785.1 uncultured Candidatus Peribacteria bacterium | reverse complement strand
TTACTATATATAATGTATAGATAATTATTTTATATTATTTCTTTCATGTCCGCCAAATCATCCACCAAAGTCTTATCTGATCCTATCAAAGAGACGTGTCGCCTCATCCGTCTGGCGCGCAATCATCGGAAAGCACATCGCAATAGTGCCACCAGGCTCGTGCGTGCCAAGGCACTAGCAGTGTATGCTACACTTTCTGAAATACAAAAAGATAAAATCCCACAGGAGTTGCGTGTGTGGCTACGTTATAGGAGTGAGAAGTATTTCTGAGAAAAATAATTTTTTGTTGTTTGAGCTATTATCCACAAAGCATTTCTTTCTGTATGCGTTCTACGTTGAATTGGGTAGTAGTGCCATCTATTTTTACTCTTCCTGAAGCATTCTTGTCATCGAGTGAATCAATTATAATCTTCCCAGACTTATCAGTACATCATGTACCGATGGCTTCTCCTGTTTGTCATGTTGGGCATAGGATGATCGCACCATCTCCTAGAGATCCATCTTCGTTTGGTGTGAGACTCACATTATATGTACCAATAGTAACATTTCCATAAATCCAGGCAGTGATCCCGTTGTCTAAGAGAATCGTATATGCTAGACCATCTACTGGTGAACAAGAATTTTCCATGGTGCCGTTGAATGTTGTGTTTTGCGTATCAGGCGTTGTTGGTTGTGCGTCAGATGCTGGTTGTTTGTACCAATATGCAACAGCTCATACGATGAGTAGTAAGAGAATAGCTACGATGATTCCTG
This sequence comes from uncultured Candidatus Peribacteria bacterium, assembly GCA_964516785.1. Classification (GTDB taxonomy): domain Bacteria; phylum Patescibacteriota; class Gracilibacteria; order Absconditabacterales; family Absconditicoccaceae; genus CAZEYI01. Next base: position 18,155 of record CAZEYI010000001.1, on the reverse strand, counting down.
TCTTGGTTTGAGAGCTAGTCATGCTATAGGGGTGAATAGATAAAAATCTATTGTGAGTACATGGATATGAGGGCAAAAAGCAATAGGCATTTTTGCTGTTGCTATATAGTGTATAAAGGGTAGGCTTATAGTACTTTATATACTAATCGCTATACTATGTGGAATGATATACTCATAATTGTAGTAGTTATTATCATAGTTAGTTTGGCTTGATATGCTGTCGATCGTCTGCCAGGACAGTTGGCACAATTTAAATGGGTCTTGTATCTCCTGATCGCTGTAGCTGCTTGTTATTATCTTGCACAGAGATTTTTGGGAGTGTAGATTTGGTCGCCCTGGACTTGATCCAGGGGCCATGTATATAAACTGGATTCCGGGTCAAGCCCGGAATGACAGAAGATGATGTCGATATTGTCTCTTTTTCACTTGCAATTGACCGGTATTTCCCTAGATTAAGCTCTAATCACCCAAGACGGCCGGTCACACTTTTGTGTATAAATCCTGCTTAGGTACTGATATATCCCTTTCGCGAGAGAGGTTTTGTTGTGTACTTTTTGTCTTGTGTGTGATAAAAAGAATTTTTATTTTTATCTCACACTGTCACACGTATGGCGATTACGAGAGCAAAGAAAAAAGAACTCGTTGAGCAATATGCTGCAGGTTTGAAGTCTGCTACTAATGCAGTGATCCTCCAACAAAACGGTATCACCGTGGGGAACGCTACTAAGGTTAGAAAGACAGTAAAAGCTGCGGACGGATCATATACTGTCGTGAGAAAAAGATTGTTTATGAGAGCTGCGAAGGAAGCTGGTCTTCCAGAAGTAGTTATCAACGATCTTCCAGGATCTATCGTTCTTGTCACTGCAAATGGTGATAATGAATTTGGTCCTATCAAGGCGGTAAATGCTGTGCTCAAGGAATTGAAGAAGGAAGACAAATGAGCTTCCTATGCATACTTGTGAGGTTGGTTTGATAAAGTATGGCATGACGGAAACTTCGTCAGCGATATAGCAAACTTGCCAAGCAAAGAAGAATTGATTTCCAAGTTGTTGTTCCTATTGAAATACCCAATGCAATCATTGGCTTCAGTGGTGGATCAAGTTGCGAAGAAGTCAGGAGAACCAGTTGCTGCTGCTCCAGTAGCAGAAGTACAAGAAACTCCAGCTGAAGCTCCAGTAGCGGAAGCAACAGCAGAACAAGCACCAGTTGCTGAAGCTGCTCAAGAAACACCTGCGGAACCTGTAGCAGAAACTCCAGCTGTTGAAGCTGAAGCAACGCCAGAAACTCCTGCAGAAAATGCGTAATTATATACTGTACCCCTTTATTTATATCATTGTGTTGTAACGATGGAATTATCAAAGAATGTATCAAAAGTATTTGACCTTGTCAAAGAACTTACAGCAGTAGAATTGAACGAATTGGTAAAAGGTTTGGAAGAAGAATTTGGTGTTAGCGCAGCTGCAGGTGCCGTTATGGTATCAGGTGGTGGTGCTGATGCAGGTGCTGCAGCAGCAAGCGATACAGTTAATGTAATGCTTACTGACGCTGGTCAACAAAAGATCAACGTAATCAAGGTAGTAAAAGAATTGCTTGGATTGGGTCTTAAGGAAGCTAAGGATTTGGTTGAAAAAGCTCCAGTTGCAGTCAAGGAAGGCGTGAAGATGGATGAAGCTGAAGCTATCAAAGCTAAGCTTGCTGAAGTTGGCGCAACTGTTGAATTCAAATAATCTTCTTTATCATGAACTCATCTTCTATGGCAGTTACTATAGATCAATTGGTGGATGCTAAAGTTCATATTTGAACCCTCAAAAATGAGGCGCATCCAAAAACTCAGAAATACTGGCTAGATATAGTTCGTGGTGTGGTAGTAATCAATCCAGATGTGATTGCACAACAACTCAACACTGTAACATCAAGAATTCAGGAAGCGAAAAAGGCTGGCAAACAGATCTTGATCGTGAGTGAAAAAAAGATGTACATGAAAGAGTTGGAAGAACTTGCATCAAAGGGTGGATTTCACTATCTCAACCACAAAATTCCAGCTGGATTTTTGACAAATTTTGAAACATTGCAAAAAAGAATCGCAACGATGAATGAAACTGCAAAATTTTTGGAAAGTGAAGATTTTGAAACATTGACCAAAAAAGAACAGTTGACTCACAAAAGATCGCTTGCAAAGACACAAAAGATTTATAAATGAGTTAAGTGATTGACTGCAAGACCTGATATGGTAATAATTATTGATGGTCAAATGATGAAAAGTTTGGTCGCTGAAGTCAAGATCTCTGGTGTCGATGGTATTGTCATTTCATCTACTAATTTCGGCTTTCTATGGCCAGAAAGTAGCTTGGTAATGGCAAATGTACAAAGCTTCTCATCTGTGGATTTCGTCTTGCGTACACTCTTATCTTAAACATAATACGACGGTATGGCAAATCAGCCAAATTCTTCATCTGTATTGTATGCTCCGAGTAGTGCCGAAAAAAAGAAAGCTCTGTTGATGTATCTTTTTCTCGGTATTATGGTTAGTTTGCAAACTCCAGAGATGTCTGTCTTTGAGTATTTTCATCTGAGACAAGCGTTGGGGTGGTGGTTAGTATTTGTCTGTTATTTGGTACCTTGTATATTGTTGTTGATTATTCCTTGGATTGGCGTGGTAGCTCGGTTCTTTATGATCGTCTTATTGGTCATGGGAGGGCTATTTGCCAAACAAGCATGGGATGGAAAATATAAGGCAACAGTTGATGAAACTGTGCTTCCTATATTTGTCGGACTTGGATCCTGGATCCTCAATATATTTGATATCCGCGTATCGATTACAGGCACTATCAAAGAATAATATTCTATAATGTTTATTTTTTCACGACATTACGTGGCATGAAAGTAGATATGCAATTACTCAAGCAATTGAGAGATATCACCTTAGCTTCATTGAAAGATTGTAGCGAAGCGTTAGTAGAAGCAGGAGGTGACTTGGAAAAGGCGCAGGAAATTTTGAGAAAAAATGGTTCTGCGAAGGCTGCTAAAAAAGCTGATAGAGAAACAAACGAAGGTATTGTGAAATTTGTATCAAACGGCAACAAGCACGTTGGGTTGAAACTTTTGTGTGAAACTGATTTTGTTGCTAGAAATGATCAATTCCAAGGTTTGGTAACATCTATCTTGGACAAGCTTCAAGCTAGTACAGGTACATTTGCTGATATTAATGCTGCTGATGCTACATTGGTAGAAGAATTGAACGGTATGGTTACTCATGTGGTAGCTACTCTTGGTGAAAACATGAAGTTGGCTGATGTCTACAGTTATGAAGGTCTTGCATATGCATACAATCATCCTGGAAACAAAGTTGCTGCATTGGTATTTTATACTGGCGAAGGTGACGCAGCACAAAATGCTGCTAAAGAAGTTGCTTTGCAAGCTGCAGCGATGAATCCCACCTATTTGTCTATGGATCAAGTTCCACAAGAAGAAAAAGATAAGGCTGTTGCTGGTGAACGTGATGCACTTGTTGCCTCAGGTAAGCCTGCTGATATGATCGACAAGATCTTGGAAGGTAAGATGCAAAAAGCTTTGTCCGAAGTAGTATTGCTCGAACAAGATTCTATTAGAGATGGTGCTAAGAAGGTAAAAGAATTGTTACCTGCTGGCGTATCTATTACTCAGTTTATCAGACTATCAGTATAATAATTTATTTTACTTTTGATGTAGTATCATGAAGAGGTATGAAGTAGTATTGTTGCTCGATCCAGCTATGAAAGATGCTGATCGCGCTGCAGTTCTCAAAGAACTCGAAGGTGCTTTGCCTAGCGGTGCTGTGGAATCAGTTGATACAATTGGTTTGCAGACATTGAGCTATGATTTGGCACGTTTGAGAGGAAACAATAGAGCGTTTATTGTTTCGTATGTATTCTCATTGGACGCAGAAGGATTGTTGGCTGTCAAGAAAGTATTGTTGTATAACAAAGCTATCTTGAGATACAATATCTTTGCTATGAACGCACAGCAAGAAGCGTTTGTATTTGAAAAGCTTGTGAAAGAAATGGAAGAAGCTGTTGCGGCTACTGAAGGAAAGAAGTTTGGTCAGAAAGCAACGTTTTTCCTCTCGAGAAAAAATCACAAGTACATCACATGGAAGGCTATTCCTGTTTTGAACAAATATGTAACTAGATTTGGTGAAATCAAGCCAAGAAAATATACTGGGAATACTGTAAGTGTCCAGAAAAAAATCAAGCAAGCTATCTCTAGAGCTAGAGAATTAGGATTGTTGCAATATATCAAATAGTTCAGTGTCTATAATAATAAGGTATTTTATTTTTTGATCATGGTGTTAGCATGGCAAGTAAGAAAAGAAGAGTCAGGACCTATTCTCGACGCAAGAGATTGAATAAACATGGGTTCAGATGGAGAATGAAGACAAAGAATGGAAGAAACATATTGGCGAGAAGAAGAGCCAAGGGCAGAAGTAGATTGACAGTCCAGAAGGCATAAGTTTGACACTTATGTCCTTTCTTGTTATTTTCTTTCGTTTATTTTTTGTAACATAGCGACCGCATGGCTTCAAAAAAACCAGCAAAAAGTTCAGCAAAAAGTACCCCAACAAAAACAAAGGCGACGGTAGCAACTCCAGCAAAGAAAACAGTAGCTCCAGCTAAAACTCCTAGTAAAAAATCTTCTTCATCATCACTTTCTTCTCCAAATTCAGTATCAGTAGCGGCGGTTCAGGAACTTTTCAAAGACTATTACCAAGAAGGTGATAGAATATATCTTGGAAAACCACAAAAGGACGTTAAGTTTCCTGATCTTTTGGATTTACAGAAAAAAGGATATGAAATTTTCATCAACAATTTCTTACACAAATTATTTAATGAGATCAATCCTATATGGGATTTGGGAGGTGAACACTTGAATGTATCTATATCAGATATAGAAGTGTCTGACCCTATTGAAGATCCAAAGATTTGTAAAAAGAAAGAATTGACATATGGTGGTATCATCACTGGTAAGGTGAAATTGTGTGACGCTACAACAAAAAAAGTGTTGTTCAATAAGCGTGCAAATATCGGTGTATTGCCACTTATGACTTCATCGGCTTCCTATATTATCAACGGTGTTGAGAAGGTGGTTATATCACAGATCGTGAGATCATATGGTATATTTTTCTCACTGAAGGAATTTAGACATGGGTTCAAATTGATCCCAGAAAGAGGTCCATGGTTGGAGGTAGAAGTAGAAAAATCTGGAGTAGTGGTAGCCAGAATCAACAAATCAAGAAAATTCCCATTCACGACATTGCTTAGAGTTATGGGCTTGGAAACTGATGAATCTATCCAAGCTATGTTTGTGGATTGCTTTGAAGATGATGATACAAATCACTTAGAACTGACCTTGAAAAAAGATACAACAACCGATGCATTATCTGCAGCTGAGTTTATCTACAACAAGATCAGACCAGGTGAATTGGTAGATCCAGAAAGTGCCTTAGATTATTTGAAGCTCCAATTCCTTAGTACAGAAAGAATTTTCTTGGGTAGAATAGCGAGACGCAAGATCAATGCAAAATTGGGTCTCAATAAGCCATTGGAAGGTGATGCTGCGCAGATATTTGATATCGAAGATTTTGCCGCTGCATTCAAATATTTGATGAACTTGTCAAATATGAAGAGAGGACACTATGTTGATGATGCAGATCATTTGTCTAATAAGCGTATCAGAGCGATGGGTGAAATGTTGTACTCCCATTTGCAACCTGTTATGAGAAAATTTGTGAAGAGTGTGAAGGGTAAATTGTCGGTATTAAATACAGAAGAAATAGTGAAAATTACTGATATCGTGAATTTCAAAATTATCGATAATTCAGTAAAGAGTTTCTTTGCTACGTCACAATTGTCACAATTCTTGGATCAGATCAATCCGTTGTCAGAAATTGAACATAAGAGAAGAATTACAGCTCTCTGACCTGGATGATTGAAAAGAGAAACTGCTAAGTTTGAAGTGCGTGATGTTCACCCTTCACACTACGGTAGAATCTGTCCAATTGAAACGCCTGAAGGGCAAAACATCTGATTGGTGGTCTATCAAGCCTTATACAGTAAGATCAACAATGAAGGGTTTTTGGAAACTCCAGCGTTGAGATTGTTCCATGATGTAGCTCCGGTTGCATCATTGTTGGAAAATAAGATAGCTCGTAAAGATATCTATGCTTTGGATGCTAAATGAAAAGAAACCAAGACAGTTATTGTGAAGGAAGATGCATATATTGACGCAAAAGCCGCTAAAGAAATAGAAAAGCATTATGGGAAACTCAAAACTGCTATCCAAGTAAGGCCATATTTCACAAATGAAGTAGACTATATTTCTCCAGAGATGGATGAAAAATTCTATATTGCTGATGCGATCACAGCATTGGATAAATACAATAATATCGTTGCAAAGCGTGTGGCTGGTAGACATTTCGATGAAATGAAAATGTTCCACGTGAGTGATGTAACACATATCGATGTCAATCCATCACAAATCTTCTCGCCAAATACATCATTGATTCCATTCGTAAACCATAACGATGCGGTACGTGCTGCGGTGGCAACAAACCAACAAAGACAGGCTTTGCCTTTGTTGAAAAATGACAAGCCATTGGTAGGTACAGGTTTGGAAAGAGATATTTTGATGATGACGCATGCGGTAGTAACAGCAGAAGATGCTGGTGAAGTGATATATGTTGATGGTAAGAGAGTAAAGGTAAAATATAAATCTGGGACAAAGGAATATCCTTTGATCACCTTTATGAGATCAAATCACAAGACATGTTTGCATCAAGTACCAAGAGTCTCAGCTGGTCAAAAAGTGAAAGCTGGCGATCTATTGGCTGAAGGGCCATGTTCTATTGATGGAGAATTATCTATCGGTAAGACATTGAAAGTTGCCTTTATGCCTTGGGAATGATATAACTACGAAGATGCGATCGTGATATCTGAAAGATTGGTCAAAGACGATGAGTTGACATCAGTACAGATAGAAGAATATGAAATCGAAGTTGCTGATACAAAACTTGGACCAGAGGAAACAACAAACGATATCCCTGGAGTATCCCTTGCTAAATTATCAAACCTTGATGAAGATGGTATCGTGAGAATCGGTGCTAGAGTTAAGGGTGGAGATATATTGGTAGGTAAGATTACACCAAAGAGTGAAGGTGAACTCAGTCCTGAAGAAAAGCTTATCCAAGCGATCTTTGGAGACAAATCTAAGAATGTGAAAGACACTTCTTTGTATATGCCTGCAGGTAGTGAAGGTAAAGTAATTGATGTCATTATATTGGATGCAAAGAAAGGAGATAACTTGATGGCAGGAGTAAGAAAGAAGATCAAAGTATATGTAGCTACAACTAGAAAGATCGAGGTTGGAGATAAGCTTGCTGGTAAACACGGAAACAAAGGTATCGTTGCTGTGGTTGTACCAGAAGAAGATATGCCATATACTGAAGATGGACAGCCGGTTGATTTGTGTTTGAACTCATTGTGAGTAATTTCGCGTATGAATATATGACAGTTGTTTGAATCACAACTAGGATTTATCGCGAAACATTTGGGTGTGAAATTTGCAGTACCAACGTTCTGTGGATTTAATGCAAATGATTTAAGAGATCTTACTATCAAGGCTGGATTACCAGAAGATTTGAAATTTGCTATATACAATGGTAAGACTGGTGAGCCATATGCTCAAAAAGTTGCTATCGGACATATGCACGTCCTCAAGCTTGTCCACATGGTGGAAGATAAGATACATGCTAGATCTGTAGGTCCATACTCATTGATTACCCAACAACCATTGGGAGGTAAATCAAGACAATGAGGACAGAGATTTGGAGAAATGGAGGTTTGGGCACTTGAAGCGTATTCTGCTGTATATACATTGCAAGAAATGTTGACCGTCAAATCAGATGACGTGATAGGTAGAAATAAATTGTATGAAGCGATCATCAAAGGTCAAAAACCAAGAATTGGTGGATTGCCAGAGTCGTTTAACTTGGTTACTTACTTGTTTAAGTGATTGGGTCAAAATATACATCCTTTGACTGCAGAAGAGTTGCAACGTGAACATGAAGATAGAGTGAACAAGATTACATTCTTGTGACTATCTGGTGTGATGAGTAGCGAAGCTGTTGCAGAAGAAGAAGGATCAGGTGACGAGTCTCAAGGTGATGAAACTACCAATGAGAAAGAGGATATCATCGATAATGTTATCCAAGAAATGGAAGACTTTGGTGAAATAGAATAATAGCATTCTTCTTCTTTACTTTCTTTCTACAATTTCATGTATAAGTCTGGTTTTAGTGCATTGAAGGTAACATTGGCATCAGTAGAGGACATTGAAAAATGGTCTCACGGAAGTGTCGACAATCCCGATACAGTTAACTATAGAACAGGTAAACCTAAGCCAAAATGATTGTTTTGTGAAGCTATTTTTGGGCCGGTTAAGAATTATGAATGTGCCTGTGGTAAATATAAGGGCGTGAGATATAAAGGTATCGTGTGTGAAAGATGTGGTGTAGAAGTTACTACCTCTAGAGTAAGAAGAGAGAGGATGGGACACATCGATCTAGCGGTTCCTGTAGTTCATGCATGGTACAAATCTAGTCCATCAGGAGGTATCCACCAATTGCTCAATCTTTCATCAAATGAAATTGATAAGGTGTTGGCGTTTGTAAAATATGTCTTGGTTGAAGAGGTAACAGCACAGTCACTTGAAACTATCAAAGCAAAAGTCACTGAACAATATGCTGGTAAATTAGCAGAAATAGAAAAAGCATACAAGGATGAATTGGAGGCTGCTGGGGATAAGAAAAAAGCAAAAGAAGAAATCGAAAAACTTTTTGCTGATAATAAAGCAGGTCTTGAAAAAGAATTTAATAGAATCAAATCTATCGTAGCTGATCTCTCATTTGGAGGTACTATCATAGAAAGTGATTATAGAAATTTCTTCCGACAGTTTGGAGAAATGGCTCCTTTTGCATCAGGTCCTGATGCAATATTGAAGATGCTTAGACGTATCGATGTACAAAAAGAGATTCAAAAGAGAGTCAAGGAATTCCCTACTATCAAATCAGAAGAAAAGAGAAAGAAAGCTTTCCAATTGGTTAAATTACTTATCAACCTCTATGTTTCTGGCGTAAAACCAGAAAATATGATTATCAAGAAGTTGCCTGTTATTCCACCAGATTTGAGACCAGTGGTACAATTAGAATGAGGTAAATTTGCATCATCTGATGTAAATCTCTTCTATAGACGTGTGCTCATGAGAAACATCAGATTGAAGAAAATGATCCAAGTAGGTATGCCTGATGTGGTGAAGAAAAACGAGATTAGATTGTTGCAAGAATCTGTAAGCAATCTCTTGGTAGGTGAAAAAGCAGGTGGTAGTAGTAGAGCTGGTTCTGGTGTGAAGGTATTCAAGTCTTTGTCTGACATGTTGTCTGGTAAGGAAGGTATCTTTAGAAAGAATTTGCTTGGTAAGAGAGTTGATTATTCTGGTAGATCTATCATTACTGTAGGTCCTGATTTGAAACTCAATGAATGTGGACTTCCTTTGTATATCGCCGTAAAAATGTTTACGCCGTTTATCATCGGAAAACTTATCGAAAAGAAGATAGTATATACTCCAAAACAAGCTGAAAAACTTATTAAAGATGGAGCGCCTATTGCATTGAAATTCTTGGAAGAAGTGATCAAAGACAAATATGTTCTCTTGAATCGTGCACCAACCTTGCATAGATTGTCTATCGAAGCATTTAAAATTAGACTTATGCCAGGTAAGACAATAAGAATCCATCCGTTGGTTTGTCCATCGTTCAATGCCGATTTTGATGGTGATCAGATGGCGGTTCACTTGCCAATTTCTGACGAAGCTCAAAAGGAAGCAAGAGACCTTATCGCAGCTGATAAAAATATTTTGAAACCAGGTTCTGGTGATCCGACTATTGCTCACTCACAGGATATGGTCTTGGGTATGTATTATCTGACTGATGACTTTACACACACACCTAGAAATGCAGGTTTGTTCGAATCTATCGAAGAAGTAATCAAAGCATACGAATCTTCTCGTGTCGTTTTGAAAGATAGAATTACGCTTGCATATAAGGGAGAATATATCCAAACTATCGTAGGAAGAGTAGTATTTAACTCTATCATTCCTGAGAAGTTGAGATTTATTAATAAGACCTTGAAGAAAAAGGATCTTGGTAAGGTGTTGTCTGCCATATTTGATGAATATGGTATGGAAGAGACGGTAAGAGTAGCTGATGCTATCAAGGATTGTGGTTTCAAGTACGCTACTGAATCAGCAACATCTATCAATGTATTGGATATGAGAGTACCGCCAGAAAAGGAAGGTATTATCAATCTCGGAGATGAAAAAGCAAATCAAATATATTCATATTTCCACAAAGGATTCTTTACAGAAGATGAAAAGCATAGACTTATAGTTCAAGTATGGAGTGAAGTAAAAGCCAAGGTAGAATCTCATGTAAAATGATTGACTGGACCTGGTGATGATATGTTTACGATGGTGGATTCAGGGGCGAGATGATCTATGACAAATACAACACAGATCGCCGGTATGAAATGATTGGTCGTTAATCCAAGATGAGAAATTATCGAACTTCCGATTAAAGGTAGTTTCGTAGAATGATTGAAACCTATTGAATACTTTATCTCTGCCCACTCAGGTAGAAAAGGTAAAGCAGATACGGCGTTGAGAACTGCAGAATCAGGATATTTGACCAGAAAGCTTTGTGACTCATGTCAGGAAGTTATCATCAGAGAATTGGATTGTGGTTCACAAGAATATATCACATTCTCTAAGGAAGAAGCTGAAATTAGAGGAGAGTTGTTGTCTGAAATGATCTATGGTAGAGTATTGGCTCAAGATGTTCATGATGCTAATGGTACTGTTATCCTTCACAGAGGAGATCTCTTGCACAAAGAAAATATTGAGCTTCTTGAAAATGCTGAGACCAATATGATCAAGGCGAGAAACCCTCTCACATGTAAAACAGTAGGTGGAGTCTGTCAAGAATGTTATGGTATGGATCTATCGACAAGAAATAAGGTAGAAGTTGGTACTCCAGTAGGAGTTATCGCTGCCCAATCTATCGGTGAACCAGCTACGCAGTTGACGATGAATACGTTCCACTTAGGTTGAGTTGCCGGACAAGAATGAGATATCACACAAGGTATTGAAAGAATTACACAATTGTTTGAAGTAAGAAAACCAAAAACTCCAGCACTTATATCTCCATTTGATGGAGTGATATCGTTCTCAGAAAAAGGTAGATTGAGATATATGACAGTTACTTCCGAACATCAAAAGAAGATCTACTCATTTGGTGATGGATATACTGCTATCGTTAAGAAATGAGATCTATTGGCCAAAGGTGCTGCATATGCAACACAAGGCAAGAGTAGATTGAAGATCAAAGAAGGTGGAGAAGTCTTGAAAGTTGCCAAAGATCATGTGGTTGTAGGTACGCAAGAGATATTCACTAAGTCATTGACTGGACTCAATCCATTGAAAACAGAGAACAATCAAAAAGTATATAAGTGAGAGATCATTACTAATGGAGCTTTGGATATCAAAGAATATAAAGATATCGTAGGTGACTTAGAAGCACAAAAATATCTTATCAGAGAAGTGAAGAAAGTATACGGTTCTCAAGGTCAAGATCTCAATGATAAGCACGTAGAAGTAGTCGTAAGACAAGTCTTCTCTAAGGTATTTGTTGAAGATTCTGGAGATTCAAGCTTTGTGCCAGGTACGCTCATCAAATATCAAGAATTTGAAGCTATCAATGAACAATTGCTTGCTGCTGGCAAAAAGCCTGCTACAGGTAAGAGATTGGCGCTTGGTTTGACTAATGTTGCTAAGTCTACAGATTCATGGCTATCTGCTGCGTCATTCCAGGAAACTATCAGAGTGATGGTAGGAGCTTCATTGCAGGGTAGTATCGATACGCTTTCTGACTTGAAATCTAACGTTATTATCGGTAGATTGCTTCCAGTAGGTGAAGTATACAGAAAGCAGATGGAATGAGGTGATATTATTGATCTCATGGACGAACAAGTTCCCGGTGAGTAAGGCTTGACTTTGCTCCCTGGAAATATATCATCATCGCACGTGTTTTAGATTTACGGCTCAGGATGTCACATAAAAAAGCTGCCGGTTCAGCAGAGAACCTAAAAGACTCGAAGGCGAAGTATAGAGGTCTAAAACTCTCTGGCGGACAAATAGCGAAAGCAGGCAATATTATTCTCAAACAGAAAGGTAACCAGTACATACCTGGTGATAATGTGTATCAAGGTAAGGATTTCACATTGCACGCATCAGTTGATGGTGTTGTAACCTTCAGAAGAAAAAATGTTCTCAGATTTGACGGTAGAAAATACCCTAGAACGGTAGTTTCTGTACAGTCAGCATAATTTTATCTATGCAAGTTTTGTTATCATGGCAGTACCTAAGAAAAAAACCTCGCAACATAGGAAACGCACAAGACACAGTATGCGACAGAGATTACAACTTAAAAAGTTGGAAAATCGTGTCCAATTGGTAAAGTCTGCGGATTCTGGTGAATACGCGATGGCACATCATGTGTGTTTGAAGTCTGGTATGTACAAAGGCAAACAAGTACTTACTATCAAGGCTAAGGGAAGTAAATCAAAGGTTGTAGACGCATAAATCTTTTTGGCGGTTTGATGATCATTATTCATGGATATACTTCATAGAATTCATGCAAGAAAAGTAGTGCTGGGTGCAATATACCAGTACTACTTTTTTTTGCGTTTGGCGGAACAGCATGGTGTTGTGCAAGACTCATTGGCACTAGCGCATACATTTACGGAGTCTGAAGATTTTGGTGTTGAAAAAGAACAGCTCGTGAGCGCTTTTGCTTCTATGAAGAACGAGAGTATGAACGACGATTATATAGCCTATGTTTTGCAGTATGTTTACGAGAGCTGGGGAGATTCAGTTGATTATCCTTATATGGAGCAAATATTGCAGCGTTTCCCTACTTATATAGCTACTATAGAAGAGCTCGTCAACCAATACGTTACGAGTTTCTCCTTTGATCGTATGGATCCTATGGATAAGGCTTTGTTTACTTTGGGATGTGTGGAATATAAAGAGTTTGGAACTCCCAAGGAAGTATTGTTGAATGAGTTGGTGGAATTAGCAAAAAGATATGCTGATCCTGGTTCATCAAAACTTATCAACGGTATCATGCATAAGATTTTAACTGCTATTGTCTAAAACATGATGTTGGGCAATAAAAGTACGCAAGATATATTTCGTAGCTATATACGTGGTGAAGGCACTAAAAAAACACATATTCCTTTTTTGTTGCTTATATGACCTCGTCATATAGGAAAGACTACTTTGGTTATGGATATGAGTCAGGAATTGCTGGGTGATTATGCTCAGCAAGATTTTTTGCATATTCAGGACTTTAGTGAGAAGATTGGCAAACGTCACAATCTTAAACTACGTACTACTGATACGAATGTCGTATCTAAGCAGTTGCTTGATGAATTTCATTATGATGATATCTGAGTAGAAGATATAGTATCATGGTTACAAAAATCTTCTACAAGTGGCACAAAAATTGTTTTTCTTGAAAATATAGACAGACTGATCCCTGACGCAGGACATGCTTTACTGAAATCGCTGGAAGAGCCTTTGGATGGAAGGATTATTATAGCAAGCGCCAGTCACGTGAGTACAGTTCTTCCGACGCTTCTATCTAGAGCCTTGGTATTGCAATTTCAGGCGCTTACTATTGCTGATATGCTGTCATATGTACAGACACAACATCCTGCATTGACTAGCAAGAATGTTATCATAACGCTAGCTCAATGAAGACCTGGATTGGTTTCTGTATTTGTTAATCTCTTGGATGCCATACCTAGTGCTTTTGCTGTCTTGGAAGATATATTGCGTTTGTGAACGGTTGTGGATAAATATGCTTTTTATAAAGCATTGTCGCAGTTTCAAAAGGCAGGAGTGATTGATATTGTTTTGGATGCACTGATTGCGCATTTTGTGGAACAAGGGAAATATAGTATTGTCCAAGATTGGTTGTATATGAAGAGATATATGGATAACAACGTGAGTTTTGAAAATCTTGCTTTGCGTACTCTTGTTAGCTAGCTTCTACTTCTCGTACTTGATGAGGGTATGAGAATGCAATATTGTTTTCTTCTAGTACTTTTTGTATTTTGAGTTTGATGTCGTTATTGATGGTGAACTCTAATTTTTTCTTACGTGGATCAAAATAATAATAGACAGTGAGTTGGTATCATCTTGCGTTAAACTCTTCTATGATTATCTCAGTTTTTTCTTTTTGTAGTACGTGTTCATGGCTATTGATAAGGTCTTTGATGATTTTTTTAGTATGATTTATATCTCATTGACGTGCTAGAGATATACTAAACTTCCCTCTTAATAATTCTTCGTATGCTTTACTTTCTATGGGAGTTCTGAGGAGTTCCATATTAGGTATAATAAGTCTTTGCTTGTACAAAGTTCTCATAACGGTGTATCTGATATTAAACTCTTCTACTTTTACCACTTCGTTATAGGCTCACAATAATTTGAAACTTTTGCCTACTTTGATTTTATCGTTGGACAGCAACATAAGTCATGAAACCATGTTGCCGATGGTTTCTTCGAGAGCAAAACCGATAGCTAACGTCAATCATCACATCAAAACAGCAGTATCTATACCTATGATTTCTAAACCAATCAGCACATTAAATATTGTCAGTACAATAAACAACATTACTCATACTAGATGTGTAATCCTTACTGTATATGTGTTTGTTTGTAATGTATTTGCTGACATTTTGTCTTTCACTCTTTGAACGATATATTTGCTACATAGATATAATACGAAACATATTCCCAATGCCACAAAAATATCGTTTACCAGTCTAGGTCCGTCTTGTATTATGATTGCTTGTAATTTGGCTAAGATAAGTTGTCGTAGCATTATGGTGTCTGATCTAAAGCAGCCTTGAGAGCTTTGTTTTGTTTGTCATCATCAAAGGTGAGCGTTATATGTGGGTATGCCATATCTATGCCATTTTTATCGTAGGCAGCATAGATTGCTTCTCTAATATATCATAGTGCATAATCTGCTAATATCCCGCAGTTTGGATCAAAGAAAAATATACATTTTAGTCGAATCTCGCTATCTTCAAATTCTGTTATGAAAACTCTGGTACTATCCTTTTCTTTAATGAAATCGAAACTATTGATAGTGGTTTTTATAACTTCTATGGTTTTGTTTAGGTCAGAGTAATAGTCTACGTATGCAGTTAGTGATAATTTTATTGTTTCTTCTGCACTAAAGGTCTTGATAGGAGTAGAGATAAGTGTTAGATTTGGCAATACTATCTGTCTAAGATCTAGTGTCCTGATGATTGTATATCTGATAGTTATTTCTTCAATTCTACCAAAATATGTTTGGTCTGCCATAATTTCTACAACATCACCGAGCTTGAGTTCCTTGGTATACAATATCATCATACCTGCTATCATGTTTCCTAATATCTCTTTGAAAGCCAGTCACACACCAAAGGATATTCATCCTATAATGAGAGCAACTTCTAAGCCCATCATTTCAAATCCGATAAATAGTGCAAATATAACAGCTACATAAAATACAACATTTTGTACTAGCCCTGCTACCTTTTCCGAATGCTTTTTGTGCTCTGGATCGGTATGTTTGAGTAAGTTTTTCTTTACCAATGCGGCTATCAAGCGACCTAATAAAATAACGAGCACAACGATAAATACTGCTCCAACGAGTTTTATAATAAATGCACTTACGTCGTTGCTTAGGAAGTTTATGAGCGTTCCTCCTGTATTTTCTACCACTGCTGTAGTTTTGTTCATGGTTTATGATGAGGATTAAACTGTATTTATTGTACCCGATTCCCTCTTATTTCTCAAGAAAACACCTTTATACACTCCTGGCGCGCTTGCCATATATATTATTTGTTATGCTGTATGCGTATATGGCTTGTGTATGTCTTTGGTTTTACTAGTATGATGATGTTTTACTCTTGTGTATGTCTTCTATGAAAAAAGTATCATTACCTACCTATATTATATCGCTTGTAGCTGTTGTTTTCCTGAGTTTTATAGTATATATGAATATAGACAATATATCTGATATGTTATGATCCTCAGGAACTGGAGATATCAATGCTCTAGAGCTAGAACTATGAGACCAGGTATATTTTACAGGAGCTATTTTTGCTGATGGAGATCTCGTAACACATACACATACTTTGGTTATGGCTGATGGATCTATTGTCTGACTTAAGAGTTCTGCTCGTCCGCTGACTAGTTTATTGGGGACAGTCTGAGTGACTGGAGTTGTGGATTCTTTGTACGCGAATTTGTACATCATATCAGTATCCCAAATTGCAGTTCTTGCCGATGCTACTGCTACTCAAACTGGCCAAGAATATACTGGTAGCGCGCAATATTATCCTCAAGCGGGTTTGTATGTTGATGAAACCACTATCTGATTGTATGGTAACCCTGAATTGTTGGATGGGAAACTTGTATTTCAAGCTAATGGATCTAGCTATGTTATCGATTATTTTGTCTGTCAAAAAGGCGTAGAAGGGCAGGATTGTGATGTTTTGCAAAACAATTTTTCACAGGCTTCAAGCCAGTCATATGCCAATGCAGATGGAGTTACTTTATATAAAATACCTGATGCAAATGCTCGATTTGCTCGTACAGAACTGTTTGGCTATTTCTTTAATGATATGTCTGTAGATACTGTTATGGATCTACACAAAAATATCCGTTACGTTACTGTTGCTGGTATCAAAAAAGTCTATGCTCGTTTGTGTACAAACATGGATCAAAGTATCAAGCAACTAGGCTGAATTACCCTTAAGTTACAATCCCATCTTATACAGGCTATTGTTACGTGATCTGGAAGCCAAGGACAAGGCGTACAATGTCTCATCGATATAGACTACAGGCTTCCCTATAAGGGCATTATGCATTCTTTCGATGTCTTGGACGCCGCCGTTACGCCTACGTCATCAGTTGCGAGTCCCACTACTCCAACCTCTGAACCTACATCTACAAAAAAAGTTGATGTTATGAAACCTAGTGTTTCACAGTTTGCTCTTAAACCAGAAAAGGGATTGGTCTATACATCTACAAGATGATATACGCTCAAGTTTCCTAGTCCAAATATATCCTATAGAACAGCATTAGAATCTAGTGATTTAGGTGTGGCTGGCACGAAATGTCATGCTGTTATCAAAGTAAGTGCTTATGCTAACAAGGATACAGTAGAAACAAATCCAAGTATCCGTATCTGGGAATGTTCTGCTGTTGGTAAAATAGATACATCTACAACTGTGCAATATGCTCTCTGAAATACATTGTTTGTAGTACAGGTATTGGATCCAGCGTGGGTTAGCTTTGCTCAAAACTTAGTGTTTACAGCTTTGTAATTTAATGATGTGCATGTCCGTGATCATCATGGCCATGTCAGTGACCGTGAGCTCCATGATTGTCGGCAGGTTCTTCGTTTGCTAGTATGCGTTCAAAGGCCTTGTATCGATAGATCATAAAGAATGCTTCGATGATTGCGTTTATATATGTTGTGAGTAAGAAAAGTCAAAATATAATAATAGCCAATATTGTCCCAAATATTTCCGAATCGAGGATGTTGAGTATGCTGGCAAAGTACATGAATAATACAGGTATACCAACTACGACAACTAAGTTTATAAAGAATCTTAGAATTAACAATATTTCCAGAAATACAAATTTTATAGTTGTTCATAGATTTGTTAGAGCAAGTGAGCCACTGCGTCTTATCGCATCTGTTACGCTACTTCATTCTACGATAATACTATATTTACTATATGGTCGTAGGATCGCCACTACCAGTATGCAAAACCCCCATATACCAAACAATATTTGTATGAAAATACTATCGACTATATTGAGCATAAATATTCTAATCACCAATATGATGTATGTAGTTACTGAGAATGATGACGATAAGGCACTGTATTCAAACATAGGGAAAAATGCATTGGTCCCTTTGCCCAAAGCAGATCATA